>NZ_JAMYMV010000019.1:0-88460 GCF_040318715.1 Mesorhizobium sp. M1050
CAACGGGCCCGCCGGGCAATCTGGGCGCGCCCCCCCACCCCCGCGTGCGGGCCCGCCGTCATTTTCAAAACACCCGCCCCCCCACCTTCCGGGGGCGCGGGCCTTTCTTTCAGATGTTTTTGTCGTTCAGCCCTTCAGCTTTGCGTTGCACAGGCTGTAGAAGCCGCCGCCCTTCTGGATCCACTTGAGGCCGCCAAGCGCGTTGGCGTCCTTGAGGGCATAGTACTGGTCGAGGCAAGTATGCATGCGGCCCTTGCCGGGGGTCTCGCTGGCATATTTCGGCGAGATCGCGGACGGGAAAGTGACGCCCTTGGGCGCAACCGTGGTCGGCTTCGCCGGCTCTTTGGTGTAGCTCGCCTCGTCGGCGGCCGGCACGGTGTCGTCATCGGACGCGCTGGCGCCGCATTCGGTCTTGCGGAAGTCGTTCCACTTCATGCCTTTCAGCGTGTTGGCTGTCTTGGCAGCCTGATACTTCGTGCTGCATTCGGCCATGCTCAGACCTTTGCCGCTAGTATCGGCGGGAGCCGCGGCAGCCTTGGTGGTTGCCGGCTTGGCGGCGGCCGATGCACCGGCGGCGCATTCGGACTTGCGGAAGTCGTTCCACTTCATGCCGTTCAGCGTGCCGGCGGCCTTCGCCGCCTGATACTTGGCGCTGCATTCCTTCGCCGTCAGACCCTTGGCCGTGCTGTCGTCGGCCGCAGCGGCCGCCTTGGCCGGCTTCGTCTCGGCAGCCTTCTTGGTGTCGGCAGCTTTCTTGGTGTCGGCTGCCTTGGTGTCGGTTGCTTTGGTTTCGGTTGCCTTGGTGTCGGTCTTGGCCGCGGCGTCGGTGCCGCACTGGGCCTTGCGGAACTGGTTCCAGGTCGCCCCGGCGAGTGTCCCGGCATCCTTGGCGGCGTTGTATTTCGTGCTGCACTCGGCCATCGTCAGTGCGTTGGCGGGCGCGGCCAGAAACAAGGTCGCGACGGCGAGGCCGGTCAAAGTGGCAAGTCGGTGGATGAGCATAGCGTTTCTCCGTTGCAGCAGCCCATGTTACGTCCCGGCGAATCAATAACGCTCAACGGTCGGTTGCGCCAGATACTAAGTAGCGTATATATCGCCGAAAGCTGGGCTTTGCCGATAAGGTGATGAAATCGTTGCCCGTTGCCGGCTTCAGAGCAAGATTTTCCAGGTGCATCTGCGCTGAAAGGTTCGCATGACTGGTATTTTGCAGCATGGCAGTTTCAGCATGTTAGGTTGCAGCCATGTTGTGTGCAGTGCACAACAATGATTTTCTAAGGATTGGTAACATATAATCACACAATGTGATCATGGCGCCCTGGCCAATTGTGGCATGACGTGCCGGGGAAGAAACGTTGAGGAATCGGGCTAGCATGGCAGGGAATTATTTCGGCACGGACGGCATTCGCGGGCGTGCCAACAAGTTTCCGATGACCGCGGAAATCGCGATGCGGGTCGGCATGGCCGCCGGCCTCTCCTTCCAGCGCGGCAGCCACCGTCATCGCGTCGTGCTCGGCAAGGACACCAGGCTTTCCGGCTATATGATCGAGAATGCCATGGTCGCCGGTCTTTGTGCCGCCGGCATGGACGTGTTCCTGCTCGGCCCAATCCCGACTCCGGCGGTCGCCATGCTGGTGCGTTCGCTGCGCGCCGATATCGGCGTCATGATCTCGGCTTCGCACAATCCCTACTATGACAACGGCATCAAGCTGTTCGGACCCGACGGCTACAAGCTTTCCGACGAGATCGAGGAGCGCATCGAGAGCATGCTCGACAAGGACATCGAGCTGGCGCTCGCCGATTCCGACGGGCTTGGCCGCGCCAAGCGCGTCGACGGCGTGCATGACCGCTACATCGAATTCGCCAAGCGCACCTTGCCGCGCTCGATGTCACTCTCCGGACTCAGGATCGTCGTCGATTGCGCCAATGGCGCGGCCTACAAGGTGGCGCCCGAGGCGCTGTGGGAACTGGGCGCCGAAGTCGTCGCCATCAATGTCGAGCCCAACGGCTTCAACATCAACAAGGAATGCGGCTCGACCCATCCCGCCGGCCTGCAGAAGAAGGTGCACGAAGTGCGCGCCGACATCGGTATCGCGCTCGACGGCGATGCCGACCGGGTCGTCATCGTCGATGAGAACGGGGCGATTGTCGACGGTGACCAGATCATGGCACTGATTGCCGAATCCTGGCATCAGAGCGGGCGGCTTGCCGGCGGCGGCGTCGTTTCGACGGTCATGTCCAATCTCGGCCTCGAGCGCTTCCTCGGCGACATGAAGCTGCAATTGCACCGCACCAAGGTCGGCGACCGTTATGTCGTCGAGCATATGCGCGCGCACGGGCTGAATGTCGGCGGCGAACAATCCGGCCATATCGTGCTGTCGGACTTCTCGACCACCGGCGACGGCCTGGTCTCGGCGCTGCAGGTACTGGCCTGCATCAAGCGGCAGGGGCGGCCGGTCAGCGAACTGTCGAAGAAGTTCGAACCGGTGCCGCAGCTACTGAAGAACGTCCATATTTCCGGCGGCAAGCCGCTCGAACAAGCGCCGGTCAAGGCAGCCATCGAGGATGCCCGTAACCGCCTCGGCAAGGCTGGGCGGCTGGTTATCCGACCCTCCGGCACCGAGCCGCTGATCCGCGTCATGGCCGAGGGCGACGACCCGCAATTGGTCGAGTCCGTCGTCAATGGTATCGTTGAGGTTATCTCCGAAACGCGCAGCGCAGCTTAATCACAAGCCCGCCCGCGAGGGTGCCGCACTCATATCTTCGCCAGCTCAAGCCCGCCCTTCCGGCGGGCTTTTTTGGTCGGTGCGGCGGTCGATTCCGACTTCCTGAAAACCGCTCAGCGATCCCTTGAAGTGTCGGGATTCGTGGTTAAGCAACAGGGTTAAACGCCTTTTAACCTTTGCACTTCATTATCCACGACTGAAAAGCAATTGCATTCGGACCGATGGCCGTTCCGAACTTCTCAGGGGTGACAAGCATGTTCAATACAGCCAGAAAGGTCCTGCTCGCCTTACTGTTCGCAGGTCTGGCAGGACCACTGTTCGCGGCCGACCTGCCGGAACCGGTGGTCGAGGAGGCTCCGCCTCCGGCCGTCTACGAGCAGCCGGTCGAAGTCGGCGGCTGGTACATCCGCGGCGACATCGACTATCACAAGTCGACCCTGCGCGGCATCGACTACATGACCTACACCGTCGATCCCTGTAACTGTACGGTCATTCCCGGCAGCAAGAGTTTCGACTTCGGCAAGCTCAAGGGCGGTTTCTCGCTCGGTGCCGGCGTCGGCTACAAGATCAACGACCATTTCCGTACCGATCTGACAGCCGACTACTGGTTCAAGTCGAACTTCAACGGCGGCACATCGGATATCAACGGAACATCGACCGAAGTGTCGAAAATGAGCGCCTTGCTGCTGCTGGCCAACGCCTATGTCGATCTCGGCACCTATAGTGGCATCACGCCTTACGTCGGCGCCGGCATCGGCGGTGCGCGCGTCAAGTGGGATACTGTCTACGACCCGAACACCACCGAGACCAACCCGGGAGCGTCCAACTGGCGCTTCGCCTACGCTCTGATGGCCGGCGCTTCCTACTGCCTGACCGACAAGATCATCCTCGACGCGGGCTATCGCTTCAGCCACATCCAGGGCGGCCGAATGTTCGAATGGGATGTCAGCAGCTCCGGCCCCGGCTTCGATCGCGGCATCAACACACACGAGGTTCGCGGTGGCCTGCGTTACCAGTTCGGCGGCAGCAACGGTTGCGCAGCGCCGGTCGTGGCCTACCAGCCCGAACCCGAGCCGATCTACACCAAGTAACACCCGGCATTACCTGAAATTCTCGTGAGCCGCCCGGCACCAGCCGGGCGGCTTTCGTTTGGGCCCCATGTAATGAAAGCTCGCCCGAAATGAATTCGCTAACGCTCTGTTAGCCTTAACCGGCACTTAACCACTATGGTTAACAATGCTCCCTGAAACGATGGCTGCCGTTGCTATTGCCAGCGGGCCAAATTCGGGAGTCGGGGACCATGAGAATCATTTCGCGTGCGGCGCTGGCGCTTGGCGCTTTAGCCCTCTTGCCGCTGGCGCCCTTGCATGCTGCCGACTACAATCCGCCGATCTATGTCGACCAGGCGCCCGACTATGTGCCGGTCGAGGTCGGCTCCGGCTGGTATTTGCGCGGCGATATCGGTTACGCCTTCAGTCATCCGTTCAAACATGAGGAAACATCGAGCGGTTCGCTCGACAGTTTTACTGATGAGAGCAGCCTTTTCACGGGCAGCATCGGTATGGGCTATCATGTTAACGACTATCTCAGGGTCGAGCTGAACGGCGGGATTCTACCAACCGACAAATTCGGCGAGCACGCGAAGCTCGCCGCCACCTGCGACGGTCATACGCTCCAGGCCGACGGATTTGGAAATATCAATTCCGTTCCGGTCTCACAGGCATGCGATCTCTCCGACAACGCCTCCAACAAAGGCTACAGCATCATGGCCAACGGCTATGTGGATCTGGGCACTTACGTTGGGCTCACTCCCTATATCGGCGGTGGCATTGGTCTTGCTTACAACAAATATTTCAGAAGCATAGGCGCACGCGACTGCGTGGAAACACCGACCAATTCCGGCGGCACCGGCGGGTTTTTCTGCGACGATCCCGCCGGCTATGAAGGTCAGACCGACAGCGAGGGCAAGTTCAACCTAGCCTACTCGATCGGTGCAGGACTTTCCTATCAGGTCACCAAAAACGTTTCTGTAGATCTCGGCTACGAATATTTCTCGGTGCCGAGCGCAAAATACGTCGCCTTTGATGGCGGTGCCTTCAATATCCGCAAGGGTATCGACTACCAGACGGTCAAGCTCGGGCTGCGTTATGACCTCTGGTAGGTGCTACGCATAAGAAGAACAGGATGGGCGGATCCTCGGGTCCGCCGCTCCCGGTTTTGCGCCGTGACATTTTCGTACAGATCGCCGGTATCCTGCTCGCGACAAAAACTTTCCTCTTGACGCCCGAGGCCTGAACGCATATCGCCGTCCGTGGGCCACCCCTCCCCAACGAGGGGCCACTATCTGGAAGGATAGACCACGATGACGACGCATGCGAAGCCCGGACTGCGTCCGGCAAACCCTAATTTTTCCTCAGGTCCCTGCGCGAAGCGTCCCGGCTGGTCAGTCGAGGCCCTGAAAACTGCAGCGCTCGGCCGTTCCCATCGCGCCAAAATCGGCAAGGCCAAGCTCGAACAGTCGATTTCGCTAACGCGGGAAATTCTCCAGGTCCCGGCGGACTACCGCATCGGCATCGTGCCGGCATCGGACACCGGCGCGGTCGAGATGGCGCTGTGGTCGCTGCTCGGCGAGCGCGGCGTCGACATGGTCGCCTGGGAGAGCTTTGGCTCCGGCTGGGTCACCGACGTGGTCAAGCAATTGAAGCTCGCCGACGTGCGCAAGATCGAAGCCGGCTACGGCGAACTGCCCGACCTCACGAAGATCGATTTCGACCGCGATGTGGTCTTCACCTGGAACGGCACCACGTCCGGCGTGCGCGTGCCGAACGGCGATTTCATCCCTGCGGATCGCCAGGGCCTGACCATCTGCGACGCGACTTCGGCTGCCTTCGCACAGAGGCTCGACTTTGAAAAACTCGATGTCGTCACCTTCTCCTGGCAGAAGGTGCTGGGCGGCGAGGGCGCGCACGGCATGCTCATCCTGTCGCCCCGCGCCGTCGAGCGGCTGGAAACGTACAAGCCTTCATGGCCGCTGCCGAAAATCTTCCGCATGACCTCGGGCGGCAAGCTGATCGAGGGCATTTTCAAGGGCGAGACCATCAACACCCCCTCGATGCTGTGCGTCGAGGACTATCTCGATGCGCTCAGCTGGGCGAAGTCGATTGGGGGCCTCGGCGCGCTGATCGCCAGGGCGGACGCCAATGCGGCTGTCCTCGATCGCTTTGTCGCCAGATCCGCGTGGCTCGGTCATCTCGCCGTCCAGCCGGCGACGCGGTCGAACACGTCCGTATGTCTGTCCTTCACCGATCCGGATGTGTCCGCGCTCGATGCCGATGGGCAAGCGGCTTTCGCCAAGGGACTGGTGTCGGTGCTCGACAAGGAAGGTGTCGCCTACGACATCGGCGCCTATCGCGACGCACCGCCCGGCCTGCGCATCTGGTGCGGCGCGACCGTCGAGACGTCGGATCTCGAAGCATTGCTGCCTTGGCTCGACTGGGCCTTCGCTGCGCAGAAGGCGTCGCTGAAAGCGGCGGCCTGAGATTTTCAGTGGCGGCCTTCGGCCGCCCATATCCCAACAATCCATCTCAAGGAGGCCGCTATGGCGCCCCGCGTTCTCGTCTCAGACAAACTCTCTCCCACAGCCGTGCAGATCTTCAAGGATCGCGGCGTCGAGGTCGACTATCTGCCCGATCTCGGCAAGGACAAGGAAAAGCTGCTCGAAGTGATCGGCCAGTATGATGGCCTCGCCATCCGCTCGGCGACCAAGGTCACCGAAAAGTTGATCAATGCCGCCACGAAGCTCAAAGTCGTCGGCCGCGCCGGCATCGGCGTCGACAATGTCGACATCCCGGCGGCGAGCCGCAAGGGCATCATCGTGATGAACACGCCCTTCGGCAATTCGATCACGACAGCCGAACATGCGGTGGCGATGATCTTCGCGCTTGCCCGCCAGATCCCGGAGGCCAACGCTTCGACCCATGCCGGCAAATGGGAGAAGAACCGCTTCATGGGCGTTGAAATCACCGGCAAGACGCTGGGCGTCATCGGCTGCGGCAACATCGGCTCGATCGTCGCGACGCGCGGCGTCGGCCTGAAGATGCATGTCGTCGCCTTCGACCCGTTCCTGTCGGACAAACGCGCCGAGGAACTCGGCGTCGAGAAGGTCGAACTGGACGAGCTTTTCGCCCGCGCCGACTTCATCACGCTGCACACGCCGCTGACCGACAAGACGCGCAACATCATCGACGCCGCGGCAATCGCCAAGATGAAGAACGGCGTACGCATCATCAACTGCGCCCGCGGCGGGCTGATCGTCGAGGCCGACCTGGTGGCGGCGCTGAAGAGCGGCAAGGTGGCAGGCGCGGGCGTCGACGTGTTCGAGGTCGAGCCGGCCGAGCAGAACGCGTTGTTCGGCATGGAGAATGTCGTGGCGACGCCACACCTCGGCGCCTCGACGGCGGAAGCGCAAGAGAATGTCGCGCTGCAGGTCGCCGAGCAGATGGCCGATTATCTGATCAAGGGTGCCGTCTCCAACGCCGTCAACATGCCGTCGATCACCGCCGAGGAAGCCCCGCGACTGAAGCCCTTCGTCAAGCTTGCCGAAGTGCTCGGCGCGTTTGTCGGCCAGGTCACCGAAGACCCGATCACGGAGGTCGAGATCCTGTTCGACGGCTCGACGGCGACAATGAACACGCGCGCGCTGATCAGTGCCGCGCTTGCCGGGCTGATCCGGCCGCAGGTCTCCGACGTCAACATGGTGTCGGCGCCGATCATGGTGAAGGAGCGCGGCATCATCGTTGCCGAGGTCAAGCGCGACAAGTCGGGCGTCTTCGACGGCTACATCAAGCTGACGGTAACGACCGAGCACAAGACGCGCTCGATCGCCGGCACCTGCTTCTCCGACGGCAAGCCGCGTTTCATCCAGATCAAGGGCATCAATCTCGATGCCGAGGTCGGCCAGCATATGCTCTACACGACCAATGCCGACGCGCCGGGCATCGTCGGCCTGCTAGGCACCGTCTGCGGCGAGAACGGCGTCAACATCGCCAACTTCCAGCTTGGCCGCAACCGGCCGGGAGGTGATGCCATCGCGCTGCTCTATCTCGACGCGCCGTTCCCGGAGGCCGTCCTGGAAAAGGTCAGGAAGCACAAGTCGATCGACTCGGCCAAACGGCTGCAGTTCGACATCAACGCCGTGTGATCCCGGACTTGCCGTGAAGGATCGAAAGGCGCGGCCTGGTCCGCGCCTTTTTGTTCAGCGTGTCCTGGCTGGTAGCAGATTTGCTGCCTTGCGCCCCCTGTATTCGGCAAGCCCGATGCCGCCCAGCACGAGCGCCAGCGCCAATGCCTGATAGAGCTGGAACGTCTCGCCGACGATCAGCACCGACAGCAGCGTGCCGAAGATCGGCACCAGATTGATGAACAGGCCGGCGCGGTTGGCGCCGATCAGTTCGTTGCCCCTGATGTAGAAGATCTGCGAGATCACCGAGGCGCCGATCGCGGTATAGACGATGACCGCCCAGCCGCGCGCGTCGGGCACGATAACCTTGCCGGCAGCAACCTCCCACAGGAAGAAGGGTACCGAGGTAACGAGAGCGGCAACCGACAGGGCGAGCATCAGGCTCTGCCAATGCATCACCGGTTTCAACCGCAGCCCGACCGAATAGCCGCTGTAGAGAAACACGGCGACCAGCATGATGGCGTCGCCGAAATTGAGCTCCAGCGTCAACAGCCGGCGCGGGTCGCCGTGGCAGGCGGTCAGGATCACGCCGGCGATGGTCAGAATGACGCCGACAATCTGCGCCCAGTTCACGCGCAGGCGGAAGAAGATGAAATTGGCTGTCATGATCAGGATCGGCATCGCCGCCTGTTCGATCGAGACGTTGATCGCCGTCGTATAGTTGAGCGCCGTGTAGAAGATGGTGTTGAACAGAGTGAAACCGCTGGCACCGAGGGCCGCAAGGATGACCCAGTGCTTGCGCACCACCGGCCAGTCCTTGCGTATCGTCTTCCAGCCGATCGGCAGCATGATCGCCGCGGCCAGCAACCAGCGTAGAAAGACCAGGGTCATCGGCGAGACGTGATCGACTGCCAACTTGCCGGCCACCGAGTTGCCGCCCCACAGCAAGGTGGTGAGCAGCAGGACTATGTAGGCGCTTCGATGCATGGTGGGATTCCGGCCGCGGGCCGCGGTGTTTGTCGGCCTATTGCCCCGGTGCGTCCAGGTAAATGATGTTAAGCCCGAAAATTGTTATGCCTCAGGGCATTTTCGGCGGCAAAGAAAGGTCGCGCTCGCGAGGTCTTGACGTTATAGAGGCCTGTCGTTTCGAACCATATTCAAGCCGCTTGGCGGCGTCTCAAGGGAAAAGAAGCATGGCCAATGTGGTGGTCGTCGGCTCGCAATGGGGCGATGAAGGCAAGGGCAAGATCGTCGACTGGTTGTCGGAGCGCGCGGATGTCGTGGTGCGTTTTCAGGGCGGCCACAATGCCGGCCACACGCTGGTCGTCGACGGCAAGGTCTACAAACTGTCGTTGCTTCCGTCGGGCGTCGTGCGCCAGGGCAAGCTGTCCATCATCGGCAATGGCGTCGTTTTCGACCCGCACGCTTTCGTCGCCGAAGTGGCCAAGCTCAAGGCGCAAGGTGTCGAGGTGACGCCGGACCGCCTGAAAATAGCCGAAAACACAGCGCTTATCCTGTCGCTGCACCGAGAACTGGACGGATTCCGCGAGGACGCAGCTTCCAATTCCGGAACGAAGATTGGCACGACCCGTCGTGGCATCGGCCCTGCCTATGAGGACAAGGTGGGCCGGCGCGCGGTCAGGGTGATGGATTTGGCGGATTTGGAAACGCTACCCTTGAAGGTCGACAGGCTGCTGACGCACCACAATGCGCTGCGTCGCGGGCTTGGCCATGCCGAAGTCACGCATGACGCCATCATGCAGGAATTAACCTCGGTCGGGCACGAGATCCTGCCCTATATGGACCGGGTCTGGAAAATCCTCGACGACAAGCGCCGGGCTGGTGAGCGCATCCTGTTCGAGGGCGCGCAAGGCACGCTGCTCGATATCGACCATGGCACCTATCCGTTCGTCACCTCGTCGAACACGGTCGCAGGACAGGCAGCCGCCGGCTCCGGCGTCGGCCCGGGCGCCATCGGCTATGTGCTCGGCATCACCAAGGCTTACACGACGCGCGTCGGCGAAGGTCCGTTCCCGACCGAGCAGAGGAACGAGGTCGGCGAATTCCTCGGCACGCGCGGCCACGAATTCGGCGTCGTCACCGGCCGCAAGCGACGCTGCGGCTGGTTCGACGCCGTGCTGGTGCGCCAGGCCGTCGCCGTCAACGGCATCAAGGGCATCGCGCTGACCAAGCTCGACGTGCTCGACGGGTTAGACGAGATCAAGGTCTGCACCGGCTACCGGCTCGATGGCGAGATGATCGACTATCTGCCGGCCAGCCAGGGCGCGCAGGCGCGTGTCGAACCGGTCTATGAGACGCTGGAGGGCTGGAAAGGCACCACCGCCGGCGCGCGCAGCTGGAACGACCTGCCGGCCCAGGCGGTCAAATATGTTCGCTACATCGAGGAGCTGATCGGTGCCCCGGTCGCGCTCCTTTCCACCAGCCCGGAACGGGACGACACGATACTTGTGACCGATCCGTTTCAAGACTAGTTTCTCAGCCTTTCCGGGCATAGCGGCTGATTTGCGGGGGCCGGCGCGGAAACAAAATACAGGTCGACTGAAGCATGGCAGATTTCGTTTTTGTTCTGAAGAAAGCGATAGACGGTCTCGGCGATCCGTCGCCAGAGATGCGGGCGAAGGTCTACGAAAAGGCCCGCTCTACGATCGCAGCGAAGATTGCCCAGCGCGATCCGCCGCTTTCGCCGGAGGATGTCGCAAAGCAGAAACGCGGTCTGGAAGATGCCATAGCGAACGTCGAGCGGGACTATGCCAAGAGCGTGCCGGAGACCGACCCGCTCGCGGAACTGGAACACATCTTTTCCTCGATCGATCGCAACAAGAACCAGCCAAGCCACACGCGGCAACCGGCCAAGGCGGAGCCGGCCTGGCCGGCACCGCCTGCGGCCAAGCCTGAACCTTATCAACCCGCGCCGCCACCTGCCGCCAAGGTCGAGCCAAGCTGGCAAAGGCCAACGCCGGCGCCTGCCCAGCCGGCTCGCGCCGATACGCCCCTTCCAGCTATGGACGCTGAGGAGGCCGACGACGGTGTCGATGTGTTTTCCAGCAACGAAGAGCCGGCGTCGGACACTTTCCAGCGCCTGCGCCCGGCGGAGCGTAAGCGCAGCTACGGCGGGCTGATCGCCGTCGCCGTCGCGCTTCTGGTCATCGCCGGTGCCGGCTACGGTATCTGGCTGAACAAGGACGCCTTCGGCAAGATGCTCGGGCTCGACGGCACCAAGGTCGCGACAAAGACCGAACCCGTGAAGCCGGCACCTGCCAAGCCGGCAACCACCGCCGCCGCGCCGGCGCCAGCGCCAGCAGCTGGCGGCACGGAAGCTGAAAGCACGAAATTCACCCAACGGCTGACGCCGCAAGGCAGTGAAGTCGACCCGGGCCCGGCCGGCGGACAAAGCGGCATCGGCGAAGGCGAATCGGTCGCTGCGCTGACCACGCCGCCCTCGGCGACCAACGCGCCGCCGATTTCCGCACCGGCCGCCGGCACTCCTCCCGCGGCTACGCCTCCGGCGGCAGGTGCCGCCCCCGCAACACCGCCTGCCAACGGAGCTGCCCCGGCGGCGCCGGCCAACGCCGCCGCCACTCCGCCAGCACCGGCGGGTGCTGCGCCGGCGGCACCGGCCACCGCGCCGGCGGAAACCGCGCTGCCGGTCGGCCAGAAGGCGATCTTCTACGAGGAGCGCACCAGCACCGCCCAGGGCTCGGCGGAGCCGGGCAACATCGTCTGGTCGCTGGTACAGGAATCGCCCGGTGGCGACCTGCCGCCAGAGCCGGCGATCCGCGCCGAGGCGACCATTCCCGGCAAGGACATCCAGTTGCGCATGACGATCCGCCGCAACACCGACCAGACACTGCCGGCCAGCCATATCATCGAGATGATCTTCCTGACGCCGGACGGCTTTGAAGGCGGAGGCGTCGACAACATTCTGCGTGTCGCCATGAAGGGTTCGGAACAGGATGCCGGCAGTCCGCTGATCGGCATTCCGGCCAAGATCGCCGACGGTTTCTTCCTCGTCGCGCTGAACGACACAAAGGCCGACGAAGACGCCAACATGACCTTGCTGCGTGGCCAGGACTGGATCGACGTGCCGGTCGTCTACAAGACCGGCCGGCGGGCATTGCTGACCATGGAAAAAGGCATTCCCGGCGAGAAGGTGTTCGACGAGGCGATCAAGGCCTGGCAGGCGAAGACGGCGGGCTGAGAAGGGCGCCGGCTGTGGTGCGCTCAGAAGCCTTGGAACAGCATGTCGAGTGCGGCGACGATGTCGTCGTGGTGCTTCATAAGGTTCAGTCGACTTTCGCCTAATTCACTGGCAGGAACGGTGGCAATCAGATGTGTTGCCATAACCAGCTTTCGACCGTTGATCTCAAAGATCGGATGAAGCTTTCGCATCGGCGGTGGAACAGTCGCGATCGGCAGAAGCGGGACGACCGCCCGCGTTTTGAAGTAGTCGAGGAGCTCGGACTGAACGTCGAGCAAATAGCGGCCCTCGATTTGATCGCCGAAGACATCATAGCGGGGCATCAGAATTGCCGGTACTCTTCCAGCGGAATGCCCTGTTTTTCGACATAGTCATTCCACGCGTCCATGGTGGCGCGGTTCTCAAGTTTCCATAGGCGCGCTTTTTCGGCCGCCACCGCTTCCGCGATGCCAGCCTCTGCAGCGCGAGAGACATTCACGTCAAGGCCCTTGGCTTCCCGCATGAGATTCGAATCGATCGATAGATTTGCTGGCTGACGGGTCGCATTCACGGCAATCTTACGCATAGTAGCCTCCGCAACATGCGCATAATATATGCGCACTTTCGCGTCGCTGCAATAATCAGAAGGTGCTGATGCGGTGAGACTACCCTTCCATCTCTTCGCGCAGCATCTCCAGTTCCAGCCATTCCTCCTCCAGTGCTGCCAGCGTGGCGCGCTCCTTGTCGAGCGCGGCGATCGTCTTCTGGAACGAGGCCGGATCGCGCTCGTAATAGGCCGGATCGGCGATGTTGTTCTCGAGCCTTGAGATCGACGCCATCACAGCTTCGATTTTCTTGGGCAGCGATTCCAGCGCGAATTTCTGCTTGAACGACAGCTTCTTCGCCGGCCCCTTTGGCGTTGTGGACTCGCTCTTGCCTGGTGCGGGCGCTTCACCGTTTTCGGCCTTCGCCCGTGCCTTGCGGTCGTCCAGCCTGGTGCCGCCGCGCTGCGCCAGCATGTCGGAATAACCGCCGGCATATTCGATCCAGCGGCCGTCGCCATCCGGCGCGATCAGGCTGGTCACGGTGCGGTCGAGGAAATCACGGTCGTGGCTGACCAGGATGACCGTTCCGGCAAACCCGGCGACCAGTTCCTGCAGAAGCTCCAGCGTCTCCATGTCGAGATCGTTGGTCGGCTCATCGAGTACCAGAAGGTTTGCCGGCCGGGCCAGCACGCGCGCCAGCAACAGCCGCGCTCGCTCGCCGCCGGACAGTTCTCGCACCGGCGTGCGCGCCTGCTCCGGCTTGAACAGGAAATCCTTCATGTACGAGACGACATGGCGTTGCTCGCCATTGATGACGAGGTTCTCGCCGCGTCCGTCGGTAAGATACTGCGCCAAGGTCTCCTGCGGGTCGACCGCCTCGCGCTTCTGGTCGAGCGTGGCGATTTCCAGATTGGTGCCGAGCCGCACCGAACCGGCATCGGGCTTCATCTCGCCGGTCAGCATCTTAAGCAGCGTCGTCTTGCCGGCACCGTTCGGCCCGACCAGGCCGACACGGTCGCCGCGCTGGATGCGGGTCGAAAACCCCTTGACCACGGTGAGATCGCCAAAGCTCTTCTCGATATTCTTGGCCTCGATCACCAGCTTGCCGGATTCTGCGGCATCGCTGGCCACCATGGTGGCCGATCCTTCGGCCCCGCGATGCCCGCGAAAACGTTGGCGCATGGTCTGCAATTCGCCCAACCGGCGCATGTTGCGCTTGCGCCGCGCCGTCACGCCGTAGCGCAGCCAGTGCTCCTCACGCACGATCTGGCGGCCAAGCTTGTGCTGCTCGCGCTCTTCTTCCTCCAGCACCAGATCGCGCCATTCCTCGAAATGGCCAAAGCCCTTGTCCAACCTGCGGGTCTGGCCGCGATCGAGCCAGACCGTGGCGCGCGATACACGCTCGAGAAAGCGGCGGTCGTGCGAGATGACGATCAGTGCCGACGAGGTGCGGACAAGCTCCTCCTCCAGCCATTCGATCACGGATAGATCGAGATGGTTGGTCGGCTCATCGAGCAGCAGGATGTCGGGTTCGGGCGCCATGACGCGGGCAAGGGCGGCGCGCCTCGCCTCGCCGCCGGATAGGTCGTTGGGCCGCTCCTCGCCAGACAAGCCGAGATGCTCCATCAGATAGCTGGCGCGGTACGGGTCGTCGGCGGGGCCAAGTCCGGCCTCGACATACGCCCGAACACTGGCAAAACCCTCCATGTCGGGCATCTGCGGCAAATAGCGTATGGTCGCCGAAGGCTGGCGGAACACCTCGCCGTCCTGCGGCTCGATCAGGCCGGCGGCTATCTTCAGCAGCGTCGACTTGCCCGACCCGTTGCGGCCGACCAGCGCGATCTTGTCGCCTGCCGACGCCGTCAAGGCGGCACCATCGAGCAGCGGCGCGCCGCCGAAGGTCAGTTTTATACCGTCGAGATTGAGAAGGGGCGGGGCCATATCAGCTTTCAGGCAAGGGATAGGGATGGGCGAGCAGTATCGCGCGGCCGTGGCCCAGCGCGATTTCGAGGCGGCCCCTGACCTCATTGGAAATGGTCAGCGACGAGCCAAACGCCACCCCCACGTGGTTCAGCGGCCATTTGGCGCCGGTGACGGTCAGGCCGGCGAGTTGGGAAAAGCCGAGCACCGAAAACAACGTGCCGTCGGCATAGTCGAAGCCAGCCTTGCCGTGGAGCAGGGGGACACCCTCCTGCGCGCCGCTGGTTAAAAGCACATCCGTCCCGGCCTCGGCCAGCCGCAGGGCCAGCGCCAGATGCAGGAAGGCGTGGTCGGCGCGCTTGCCGCCGAAGGCGCCGGCGAGCACCAGGCTGGTCGCGCCGAGCTCCAGTGCGGCGGCGATGGCCAGTTCGCCATCAGTCTTGTCCTTTTCGGCCGGGAAAGTCCGGCGGGGAACAGTCGCGAGATCGTCCGGCAGGTTGGCCGGCACGGAATCGAAATCCCCCACCCACAGCTCCGGGACAAGGCTGAGCAGTCGCGCATGGCCGATGCCGGCGTCGGCGGCAATCACGCGGGAGCCTTCGACCTGGCGGTCGAGCCGTGGCGTGCGGATGAGGTCGCCGCCAAGCAGGATGGTGAATGTGCTCATATCGTGTGGCCCTTACCAGCCCGGCAACGGAAACGGAAGGCGGCAAACTCCCACTTGCGTGGGGGATCGGCCCGGCCTATGTGTCGAAACGCTCTAACGGGGTGCCGGACGCGATCTTCGCGGACCGGCTGAGAGGCAGTCTCGCCAACCCGCTGAACCTGATCCGGTTTGTACCGGCGGAGGGATTAGACGTTTCGGACAGTCCGACGCCTCAATTCCTTTCAATTCGAACGAAGGAGGCGCCGATGCGCACGCTCTTATACGCTCTTGTCTCAGCCATGACCTTGGTCTTGTCCGGACCGGCCTTGGCCAAGGACAAACTCACCGTCTACACCTATGAAAGCTTCACCGCCGACTGGGGTCCGGGTCCCGTGGTGAAGAAGGAATTCGAGGCCGAATGCGGTTGCGATGTCGAGTTCGTCTCGGTCGCCGACGGCGTCGCGCTGCTCAACCGCGTCAGGCTGGAAGGCGCATCGACCAAGGCTGATATCGTGCTCGGCCTCGACACCAATCTGACCGCCGACGCCAAGGCCACCGGCCTGTTCGCACCGCATGGCGCGGTGGCGGACGTCTCTGTGCCGGGCGGCTGGAGCGACGACACTTTTGTCCCCTTCGATTACGGCTATTTCGCTGTCGTCTACGACACCGAGAAGCTGAAGAGTCCGCCGAAGAGCCTGAAGGAACTGGTCGAAGGCAGCACCGACGACAAGATCGTCATTCAGGATCCGCGCACCTCGACGCCGGGCCTTGGCCTGCTGTTGTGGGTCAAGTCTGTCTATGGCGACAAGGCGCCGGAGGCCTGGGCCAAGCTGAAGGCGAAGGTGCTGACGGTGACGCCGGGCTGGAGCGAGGCCTACGGCCTGTTCACCAAGGGCGAAGCGCCGATGGTGCTGTCCTATACGACCTCGCCGGCCTACCACATGGTCGCCGAAAAGACAGAGCGCTACCAGGCTGCCTCTTTCGAGGAGGGCGAATATCTGCAGATCGAGGTCGCGGGCATCACCACGACAGGGGCCAAGAACCCGCTGGCGGCAAAGTTCATGGCCTTCATGACAGGGCCGAAATTCCAGGATGCCATCCCAGAAACCAACTGGATGTTCCCGGCCGGGAAGACCGGCAAGCCGCTCAACCCGGCCTTCGACAAACTGGTCAAGCCGACCAAGACATTGTTGTTCAGCCCCGAGCAGGTCGCCGCCAACCGCAAGGCCTGGGTGGATGAGTGGCTGACGGCGATGAGCAAGTAGGGCTCAGCCACATCGGATGTTTGCGCCAAGCCACCCCCCTCTGGCCTACCGGCCATCTCCCCCTCAAGGGGGGAGATCAGCTGCTTTGCTGGCGGCTCGTCCCCGGCAACGTCGGAGGTTGGCGAAGGCATGGGTAACGGCTAATCTCCCCCCTAGCGGGGGAGACGTCCGGCAGGACGGAGGGGGGCGCGACGGAGCGCGGCCTTCGCTAAGAACCTCAAGTCAGGTGGCCCAGCGTGCAACGCGCGCCTGACCCCCGCATCACCACCGGCATCCTGGCGCTCGCCGCCATCGCGCTGCTCATCGGCGGCGCATTTGCCGGCCTGCTTTTCGAAGGCGGCCACGACCTCTCTGGCGCCTGGGCAGCCTTCGATCCCTATCTCCTGCGCGTCGTGCGCTTCACGCTCTGGCAAGCGGTATTGTCGACGCTGCTCTCCGTCGTGCCTGCACTGTTCGTCGCACGCGCTATGTCGCGGCACCCACGCTTCTTCGGCCGCGCCTTCATCCTGCAACTGTTCGCCGTACCGTTGGCGCTGCCGGCCATCGTCGCGGCACTCGGCGTGCTGGCGCTTTATGGCCGCGCCGGCTATTTCGCAGGCGTGCTCACGGTGATCGGCGGTGGAAGCTGGCCGGGTATCTACGGCCTGTCGGGCATTCTCGTCGCCCATGTCTTCTTCAACCTGCCGCTGGCGACAAGGCTGTTCCTCGAGGCGCTGCAGACTATACCAGCCGACCAATGGCGGCTGGCGAGCCAGCTCGGCATGGTGGCGCGCCCGGCATTCAGGCTGATCGAATGGCCAACGCTGCGTGCCGCATTGCCGGGTGTCGCCGGGCTTATCTTCATGCTCTGCATCACATCCTTCACGATCGTGCTGACGCTCGGCGGCGGGCCGGCCGCGACGACGCTGGAGGTCGGCATCTACCAGGCGCTGCGCTTCGATTTCGATCCCGCGCGGGCGGTGACACTGACGCTGCTGCAGATAGTCCTGACCTTTATCGTGGTGCTGGCCCTGACGCGGCTTGGCGCCAATGTGGTCGGCGACACCAACCTGCCAGTTGCCCAACGCCGCTATCTCTCCGTCAACAGGAGCGAGAGCTGGCTGAACGCCATGCTCATTGCCTTGGCGCTGCTGTTCGTCGTCGGGCCGATGGCAGCGACGGTGACGGCCGGGTTGAGTGCCGACCTCTGCCGGCTGGCCGGTGAGGCCACTGTCCGACAGGCTGCTCTGACCAGTGCGGTGCTGGCCTTGCTGTCTGCACTGCTCTCGGTGATGCTGTCGCTGGCGCTGACCATGGCGCGGCGGGCACTGGCGTTGAAACGCCGGGCTGGCCCCCGGACAATGCTTGAGCATGTCACGGATACAGGCGCCGGCTTTGTCCTGGTCGTGCCGCCGATCGTCATCGGCGCCGGCTGGTTCCTTTTGCTGCGCCATGTCGGCGACGTCTTCGCCATCGCCCCGGTCATGGTCGTCACCGTCAACGCGGTGATGGCGATGCCGTTCGCCCTGCGCGCCGTCCGTCCCGCCTACGATGCGGCCAGCGAGCGTCACGAACGGCTCTGCGCACAGCTCGGCATTGCGGGCTGGAACCGGTTGGTGCTGGTCGACTGGCCGTCGCTGCGGCGGCCGCTCGCCACCGCCTTCGCTTTCGCCATGGCCCTTTCGCTCGGCGACCTGGGCGTCATTGCCTTGTTCGGCAGTGGTTCCGTGCAGACATTGCCCTACCTTCTCCTGGCGCGCATGGGCAGCTACCGCACCGCGGATGCCGCCGGCCTGGCACTGCTGCTGGGCCTCGTCTGCCTCGCGCTGATCGTGGCAGCGCACTGGCTGGGAAGGGAGAGGGTCCGGGATGCTTGATGGAGAGGCCAGCGGGCTTAAAAAAGGCGCGCCGGTGCGGCTGGACAGGGTGTCGTTCAGCTACGGCGAGATGCCGCTCGTCTTCGACGTCGAGTTCGCCACGTCGAAGATCACCGCCATCATGGGGCCGAGCGGGTCGGGCAAGTCGACCCTGCTCAATCTGGTCGCCGGCTTCGAGGCCCCACAGTCGGGCCGCGTGCTGATCGGCGGCGCCGACGTCAGCGCCGAGCCGGCCTCGGCGCGCCCGGTATCGATGGTGTTCCAGGAGAACAATCTCTTCGCCCATCTTTCCGTCGAGCAGAATGTCGGGCTCGGCCGCTCGCCAGCCTTGCGGCTGACCGAGGCGGACCGCGCCGCGATCGCCGATGCACTTGCGCGCACCGGTCTTGGGGGCAAGGAAAAGCGCTTGCCGCGCGAACTTTCCGGCGGGGAACGCCAGCGCGTCGCATTGGCCCGCGTTCTGGTGCGCGACCGGCCGGTGCTGCTGCTCGATGAACCCTTCGCGTCGCTCGGGCCCGCTTTGCGCGACGATATGCTGGATATGGTCGCCGCCGTTCATGCCGAGCGGGGCATGACGGTGCTGTTTGTCACCCACCAGCCTGAAGACGCTCGCCGTATCGGCGAGCACGTGGTGTTTCTCGACAATGGGATGGTCGCGGCAATCGGCAAGGCAGATGATTTCTTCATCGGGGCTGGTCCCGAAGTGTTCCGGCGCTATATCGGCGCCAGTGGCGGCGTATCACGAGATATTGCCCGGAAGCGGACATAATTTACGGTCAAACCGGCTCCAGGCGATGTGGCGCTTGCTTGCCATGACTGGAGGAGTGTGGCTAGGTCCGCCCTGCTGGTCCGGCACAGGACGTGATTTGCCTGCAGCATCCGCCGCCCGCCCGAGGGACGTGCAACGGATGCTGCAGCAGTTTAAGATAGCGCATGACGTGTTCCGCAAATCGCCCCCGGTTTTCGTGGTCATGCGCCGGGACCCGAAAGGAAACCGTTCTGGCGATCGGCGTTGATAGACTACGAATGAATCCGCTGGCGCGTTTTCTTGCGCTGGCCGGTTTTGCCGTGGCGCTGGCGAGCTGCCAGATGTTCATGCCGCCGGAAGTACAGGAGTCCGGCTTCCAGCCTTCCGACAAGCCGATCACGGTCGACAATGTTGGCGCCAACAACAAGCTCGCCGAACTGGCCAAGGCGCAGCACCCGCGCATCCTGGCGACTTATGGCGGCGAATATTCCGACCCCAAGCTCGAGCGCATGGTCGCCAAGGTGGTCGGCAATCTGACGGTGGTGTCTGCCAACCCGACGCAGACCTATCGCATCACCATCCTGAATTCGCCCAACGTCAACGCCTTCGCGCTGCCCGGCGGCTATCTCTACATCACCCGGGGCCTGCTGGCGCTGGCCAATGATTCGGCTGAGCTTGCCGCTGTCATCGCCCATGAAATGGGCCACGTCACCGCCAATCACGGCCTGCAGCGCCAGCAGCTGGAGGCCGAGGAGGGCCTGGCGACGAAAGTGGTTTCCGATGTGCTGGGCGACAGCCCGACCGCCAAGGCGGCGCTGATCCGCGGCAAGCTGAGGCTGGCGCAATTCTCCCGCAACCAAGAGCTGGAAGCCGACGCCATCGGCATCAAATCGATCGGCGAAGCCGGCTACGATCCTTTCGCCGCCGGCCGCTTCCTGCAGTCGATGTCGGCCTATACGGACTTTCGTTCGATCAGCGGCGCCACCGATGCCAGCCTCGACTTCCTGGCCACGCACCCCAACACGCCGCAGCGCATCGATCTGGCGCAGCGCCATGCCCGCCAGTTCGGCGCGCCGGGCGTCGGCTCGCGCGACCGCGATTCCTTCCTCGCCGGCATAGACGGCCTGCTTTATGGCGACACGCCTGAAGAAGGCTATGTGCGCGGCGAAACCTTCCTGCATCCGGGCCTCGGCGTGTCCTTCTCGGTGCCGCAGGGTTTCATCATCGACAATTCGGCGGCCGCGGTGACGGCAACCGGTCCCGGCGATATGGCGATCCGCTTCGACGGCGTCTCGATCGACAAGAACCGCGCGCTGACCGACTATATCCGCAGCGGCTGGGTGGCCGGCCTCGACGACAGCAGCGTCAAGCAGGAGACGATCAACGGCAACGAGGCGGCGACGGCGCATGCCGGCGCCGAAGGATGGCAGTTCGACATTGCCGTGATCCGTGCCGGCGGTCAGGTCTACCGGCTGTTGACTGCGGCACCTTCGGCCAGCACCTCGCTGGATGCGGTCGCGCGTTCGGTCAGCGGATCTTTCCGTATCCTGAGTGCTGCCGAAAAGGCCGCGTTGAAGCCACTGCATATCCGCGTCGTCACCGTCCAGCCAGGGCAGACGATGGGTTCGCTTTCGGCTCAGATGGTTGGCGTCGATCGCAAGCTCGACCTGTTCCGCGTGCTCAATGCGCTGTCGCCGGGCGCCGCGGTTTCTGCCGGCGACAAGGTCAAGATCGTCACCGACAAATAAGAGCTCGCTGCGAATTCATTTGCTGAACGTCTGTTACAGATCAGGCGGCAGTCGCCATGAACTCCGGGTTCTGCTTCACCAACGCCACCTTGAGCTTTTCCATGGCGCGGGCCTCGATCTGGCGGACACGTTCCTTGGAAATGCCGAGCGTCTCGCCGAGCGCTTCGAGTGTCGCGCCCTCGTCATTCAGCCGGCGCTCCTCGATGATCCTCAGCTCCCGTGCGTTGAGCGCGCGCAGCGCCTCCCTCAGCCATAGCGAGCGGCGCGCGACATCGATCTTGTCTCCGACGATCTCGTCGGGCAGCGGATCGTCGGAGACCAGGAAATCCATGCGCTCGGTCGAACCCGCATCATCGGCAACCGGCATGTTGAGCGAGGAATCGGGTGCCGACAGGCGCGAATCCATCATCGCCACATCGGCTTCGGAGACGCCGAGTGTCTCCGACACTTCGCGGTATAGGGTCGCGTTCGACAGCGGCTCGGCGCCATTCGCCAGCCGGGCGCGCAGGCGCCGCAAGTTGAAGAACAGCGCTTTTTGCGCCGAACTGGTGCCGCCGCGCACAATCGACCAGTTGCGCAGGATGTAGTCCTGCATCGAGGCGCGGATCCACCACGTCGCGTAGGTCGAAAACCGCACCTCGCGCTCCGGCTCGAAGCGGGCTGCGGCTTCAAGCAGGCCGACGTGGCCCTCCTGGATCAGATCGCCGAGCGGCAGGCCGTAGTGGCGGAATTTCGAGGCCATGGAAATGACCAGCCGCATATGGGCGACGGTGATGCTGTGCAATGCGTTCTGGTCGTTGTCCTCTTTCCAGAGCAATGCCAGCCGATGCTCTTCATCACGTTCGAGGTAGGGAGCCTTCATTGCCGCGCGGACCATGATCCGTCCTGCCGTGTCTTCCATCATGAGGCGCTCCCTGGCTCAGGCGATGCGGATGACTTTGCAAACTTGGCTGGCGCCCGGTTGAAATAGCGGCGTCGTGCCCTAGAACTGCCAGAACGTGCGGTACGCCGGAAAGGTTCCCTGGTTGTTGCCGGGCGGATCAGGTTGCTTGAACGATGTCTGCAGGACCGGTGACGGCCTCGATTGCCGCCAAGAAACGCCATTTGGAGAATCCAATTTCAGAAACGTGTGATTTACGAAATCCGGTTCCTTATTTTCTCACCTCGCATCTGGCAGTTTCCAGCGCTCACACAATGCCGGATATCCGGCCAAGGACGGGATCACAGAAAAATGAAATGGCTGAAGTCGCTCATTATCGCCGGAACGCTGCAGGCTCTGGCTGTCACCGCAGGCAATGCCGGCGCCAATCTCGACCAGATCAAGCAGGCCGGGGTCATCAAGGTCGGCACGGAAGGCACCTATGCGCCATTCACCTATCATGACACTTCCGGCGCCCTGGTCGGCTTCGATGTCGAAATCGCCAAGGCGATCGCCGACAAGCTCGGCGTCAAGGCCGAGTTCCTCGAAGGCAAGTGGGACGGGCTGATCGCCGGCCTCGACGCCAATCGCTATGACGCCGTCATCAATGAAGTCGGCATCACCGATGCCCGCAAGGCCAAGTACGCCTTCTCCGATCCCTACATCGCCTCCAAAGCAGTGCTGATCGTGCGCGGCGACAACACCGACATCAAGACGTTCGCCGATCTCAAGGGCAAGAAGTCGGCGCAGTCGCTGACCTCGAATTTCGGCAAGCTGGCCGAGGCGAACGGCGCCGAATTGGTCGGCACCGATGGCTTCGACCAGTCGATCCAGCTGCTTTTAACCGGCCGTGCCGACGCCACCATCAATGACAGCCTGTCGTTCCTCGACTTCAAGAAGCACAAGCCCGACGCCAATGTGAAGATTGCCGCGCAAGAAGAAAACGCTGACTATTCCGGCGTCATCGTGCGCAAGGGCGATCCGGGACTTGTTGCGGCGATCAACAAGGCGCTGGCCGACATCAAGGCCGATGGCACCTACCAGAAGATCGCCGACACCTATTTCGGCCAGGACGTTTCGAAGTAAGCTGATGAGGTGGGCCCGGTCTCCGGCCCACGAGACATATGAAGCGGCGAGCCGTCTTTGACCGGCCGCCGCTTTTGTCGTGATATGTCTGACGCATTCACGCCTTGATGAGCCGCCTCGACCATTGGAGAATCTTACGTGCCGCACTGGCTGCAACTGATGCTGGAGTCACTGCCTTCGCTGTTGTGGGCGGCGCTGATCTTCACCGTGCCGCTGACGCTGTTGTCCTTCGCTCTCGGCTTGACGGTCGGCCTGGGTGCTGCGCTCGCCCGGCTGTTCGGACCGAAGCCCCTGGTCGCGCTGGTGCGCTTCTACGTCTGGATTTTTCGCGGCACGCCGCTCCTGGTTCAGCTGTTCCTGATCTTCTACGGCCTGCCGTCGGTCGGCATTCTGCTCGATGCCTTCACCGCGGCGTTGATCGGCTTCACGCTCAACATAGGCGCCTACACGTCGGAGATCATCCGCGCTGCGATAGGCTCGGTGCCGAAGGGCCAGTGGGAGGCCGGCTATTCGATCGGCATGACCTGGAGCCAGGCGATGCGGCGCACCATCCTGCCGCAGGCCGGCCGGGTCGCGGTGCCGCCGCTCTCCAACACTTTCATCTCGCTGGTCAAGGACACGTCGCTGGCGGCCGCGATCACCGTGCCGGAAATGTTCCAGGCGGCGCAGCGCATCGTCGCCACCACCTATGAGCCGCTTATCCTCTATGTCGAGGCGGCGATGCTCTATCTGGCGATGAGTTCGGTGCTGTCGGCCTTGCAGACGCGACTGGAAACCCGGCTCAACCGCTATGGCGGCTTCCTGGAGGCGCGCTCATGATCGGCCTCACCAACATCGAGAAACGCTTCGGCGACAACCTTGTGCTGAAGGGCGTGACGGTCACCATTGCCGAAGGCAGCGTTACAGCGCTGGTCGGGCCTTCAGGCGGCGGCAAAAGCACCTTGCTGCGCTGCGTCAACCTCCTGGAGATCCCGACTTCGGGCACGGTGCGCATCGGTGACGAGGCGCTGGAATTCCACCCCGGCGTCAGGGTTCCGGCCAGGGATATCCAGCGCCTGCGGCTGCAGACCGGCATGGTGTTCCAGAACTTCCAGCTGTTTCCGCATCGCACCGCGATCGAAAACGTCATGGAAGGGCTGGTGACGGTGCTGAAATGGCCGCCGGAGAGGGCACGCGAGCGGGCGCTCGCCCTGCTGGAAAAAGTTGGGATGGTGCACAAGGCGGATGCCTGGCCGGCGACGCTGTCGGGCGGCCAGCAGCAGCGCGTGGCGATCGCGCGCGCCTTGGCGCCGTCGCCGAAGGTTCTGCTCTGCGACGAGCCGACCTCGGCGCTTGACCCGGAACTGGCGCAAGAGGTGGTAGACGTGCTCGGCAAGCTCGCCAGCGAAGGCACGACGATGGTGATGGCGACGCATGATCTGCGCCTCGCCTCCAAGATCGCCCAGGAAGTGGTGTTTCTCGATGCCGGCGTCATCGTCGAGAAAGGGCCGGCCGCGCTGCTGTTCGGCAATCCCGAGAAGCAACGGACGAAGCGGTTTATTGCGACGCTGAAGCAGGAGGCGGAGAGGGAAAGTGGCGGCGACGGTTCGCTGTAGCTTCATCGTCCAAAAGCAAAAAACCCGGCGCAAGGCCGGGTTTTTCATGAACTCAAAGGCAAAAAGCTCAGGCAGCTTCTTCCTGCTCGGCTTCCTCATTATCAGCCTTGGCGCCCCGCTTAGGCCCCTTGTTGAGGTTGACCTCGATCAGGCGCACGGCTTCGGTTTCCGACATGCGATTGACGGCCGCGATCTCGCGGGCCATACGGTCGAGCGCTGCCTCATAGAGCTGGCGTTCGGAATAGGACTGCTCCGGCTGGTTGTCGGCGCGATAGAGGTCGCGCACAACTTCCGAGATCGAGATCAGGTCGCCGGAATTGATCTTCGCATCATATTCCTGGGCGCGGCGCGACCACATGGTGCGCTTGACCCGGGCGCGACCCTGCACGACCTTCAGCGCGCGCTCGACATAGTCCTCTTCCGACAGCTTGCGCATGCCGATGGAGGTCGCCTTGGCGACCGGCACCTTCAGGCGCATCTTGTCCTTCGAGAAGTCGATGACGAATAGTTCCAGCTTATGTCCAGCAACTTCCTGCTCGTCGATCGACACGATCTGGCCGACGCCGTGCGCCGGGTAGACGATGTACTCGCCGGTCTTAAAACCGTGACGCGCAGCGGTGGACTTTTTCTGCGGGGTGATCGTAGCCATTACGCCCTGAACTCCTTGTTGTGGTACCGGCGTCCTGCCGGCCCGAACTCGCGCGATCGGGGGAGCCGATCGTTTGCCGCACAACAGATGACCCACCGGAAAAGCCGGACCGGCAAACGCAATATTGCGACCGCCTGGCCCAGATCGCTCTGGTCCGGAATGGGATTTTCACCTTTCAGTGATTTGGGGCGTCTGCGCCATAAATCGACGTGTGTCACCGGCATATTTGGCTCATGTAACACAAAAAGTCGGAAGAATCAAGGTTTTGCTGCATAAGCGAACGCCACAGGTCAACGCCGCCTGTCAAGGCGGTTAATGTGACGTGCCCCTTACCCCGCGTAATTCAGGCCTTTGCGGCCGTGTTGTCAATCGCCTTCGCCGGGCTCGGGCGAGAAGTATTTCTCGAACTTGCCGGCCTCGCCGTCGAAGGATTTGGCGTCGGCCGGTGGCTCCTTCTTGGCGGTGATGTTGGGCCATTTATCGGCATATTCGGTGTTGATCTGCAGCCACTTGTCGAGCCCCGGCTCGGTGTCGGGCTTGATCGCGTCGGCCGGGCATTCCGGCTCGCAGACGCCACAGTCGATGCACTCGTCGGGATGGATGACGAGCATGTTCTCGCCTTCGTAGAAACAGTCGACCGGACAGACCTCGATGCAGTCCATATATTTGCATTTGATGCAATTGTCGGTCACGACATAGGTCATCGGTCGGCTCCGGTACGTCCCATTTTTGTTGGGCTTTTTCCGTCAGGTAACGCCTTTATCGGCCGCTTGCAAGGGTAGCGATTGCGGGTGGTGCCGGTGTTTCGGGAATGGAATACCAGACAGCAGGCCCGGCGGAAGTCAGCCATGTCCTGCGAAACGTCTTGATTGCCGGGTTCAGTTCTGCCTCAGGCGTGTCGTCGTCCCATTCCCGCTGCGTGTTCCTGTATGTCAGGTTCAGTCTTCGCCGAGCAAGCGGTCGGTCTGCCGGCGTTCCTTCTTGGTCGGGCGGCCGCTACCGGCCTCGCGCAGCCCCGGAATTGCATCAGGAGGGGCTTCGCCCTTCGGCGCGGGCGGTGGCGAGATATCTTCGTACAGCGTGCGGGCCTCTTCGGCCGGGCCGCGTCGAGCACCGGCGCCAAGCACCTTCCAGACGAAGATGCGCCGCTCGAGCGTGATGGTCAGCACGTCGCCAGGCTTGACCAGATCGGAGGCCTGCGCTGCTTTGTCGCGATTGATGCTCACGCGGCCGGCGACCACCAGTTTCGCTGCCAGCGAGCGTGATTTCACGGCGCGCGAGAAGAATAGCCATTTGTCGATGCGCTGGCGGCCTTCGACGACCATCGAGGCGAGCCAGGTCTACTTCTTCAGCTGGTCGCGCAGAGCGGCGAGCTTGGCAAAAGGCGAGTCAGGATCGAAGCGCACCGGGCGTTCCTCGCGCGGCTTCGGCTGGAAAGCCGGCTTGCTGCCTTGCGCACCCTTGCCGTCCGGCCTGCCGCCCTTCCAGGCGCACGGGCCTGGGCGGGGGCCCGACCGATCGCCTTGCGGGCGGCCGTCACGCCGCTGTTCTCCTTCGGCCTGTGGCTTGGGCTTGAACTTCGAACGGTCGAAGCGCGGCTTGCCGGCGCCTTCGCGCCGTCCTTCATGGGCCGGACGATCGCCAGGTGGAACTGCGGCTGGTGCGCCGGCAGCATCCACAGGCGCATCGCTTCGGCCGCGCCCTTGCGCGTTGCGCGGGCGATTGTTCCTGCGGCTGTCGTCGCGGTTGCGCGGGCGCTGTTCGAAGCGACCCTGGCGCCACAACAGTATGGGCTTTGGCGCTTCGGCTTCTGGGGCGGGTTCGCTGCTGGCGGCCGCTTCAGCCGCCGCTGCAGGTTCGTTTGGCGCGGCGTCCGTTGCGGGCGCGGCATCTGGCGTCAGCTCGGCCGGTGCGGTTTCAATCTCGGCAGCTTCAGCCGCTGCCTTTGGTTCAACCGGCGCAGGTTCGGCGGCCTCTGCAACAATCTCGGCTACCGGCGCTTCGTCCTGCACGGTTTCGACTGGAGTGTCCGCCTGTTCTGCCACATCGGGCACAGTCGGTTCTGCGGCGGTGTCCGCGATGATTTCGGCAGGACTTTCGACCGGCTTTTCCGAAACGGCCACTGCGTCCGATGCCGGCTCCGAACCTTCGATCGCTGCCTCCGCAGCCGCGTCGGTTGCCGCGGCTTCTGCCGCGTTGGCCTGTTCGGCACGTGCCGCCTCTTCCGCCGCCAGCTTGGCAGCGGCAGCTTCGCGCGCGGCATTGTCCTGTGCTTCGAGCCGTGCCTTGACTTCCACGGCCGGCTTAGGCTCGGCGCGGTAGCCCAAGCCTTTCAGGATTTCTTCCATATCGTCGGCGGTGGCGCCGAGGATCGACATCATCGGCGGCGTCACCATGAAGGACTGGCCGTCATAGGCGCCGTCCGGGCGTTGGCCGAGACCGGGCTTCCAGTTGGTCGCCGGGCGGATCAAGTCGGCCAGCCGTTCCAGGATGTCGATGCGCACGGCGCGGCGGCCGAGATTGCGGTAGCCGGCCAACTTGTAGAAGGTCTTGTCGAAGGCAGGATCGATGACCACCGATGTGCGGCCGGAAGCGAGCGCGTGAACCACGTCGCCAAAGCCGGGCTTGTCCTTGCCGTCGTTCTGCAATGCCCAGAGGAGCGTCACCAGCCCGGCGGGCGCCGGCTTGATCAGCGCCGGCACGAAGACATGGTAGGCGCCGAAGCGCACGCCAAGCCGGCGAAGGGCGGCGCGACCTTCCTGGTCGAGCGACTTCATCTCCTCGGCGATGTCGCGGCGGTTGATGAGGCCGAAATTCTCGACCAGCTGGAAGGCGATGCCACGGCCGATGCCGGAAATCTGGTCGGCATTCTTAAGGTCGACCAGCGGCTTCAGCAGCGATTCGACCTGGAAGTTGACGAACCGCTCGGCACGCGCGGCGACCTTGTCGCGTGCCGGGCCAGTCAGCTGTTCGTCGGCCAGCAGCACCAGGCGCGGCTTCAGCGCGTCTTCGCCGGAAACCAGCGTGCCGATCGGCGCGCCGATCCAGCGCAGCGTGCCGTCCGAGCCAAGCGCGATGTCGCCATTGGCTGAAGCGCCGAAGCGCTCGGCGCGCGCCTCGAACTCGGCGGCCAGCGCCTTCTGGGCGGCGGTGCGCACGGCCTTGGCGTCTTCGCCGCCGACGGTCTGGTCGGCGGTGAAGCGGAACCCTTGCAACTCGCCGACATGGTGGCCTTCGACAAGGACGGTTCCGGTAGGACTAATTTCGGCTTCAGGCATGGTATTTTCTCTAAGGCGCCGCATGAGGACGGAAGTCCTGCGGTCTACGAAGCGTTTCGTCAACCGCTCATGCAGCGCATCCGACAATCTGTCTTCGATTTCGCGCGTCTTTTCCTGCCAGTGTGCCTGATCGGCCAGCCAACCGGGCCGGTTCGACACGAATGTCCAGGTGCGGATCTGGGCAATGCGATGCGACAGCGTGTCGATGTCGCCCTCGGTGGTGTCGGCGCGGCGCACCTGCTCGGCCATGTAATTCTCGTCGACATGGCCATGCCGCGCAAGGTCCGTGTAGATCGAAGCAACGAGGTCTGCATGCTGGGCCGGCGCGATCCTGCGGTAATCGGGCAGCGCGCAGGCCTCCCACAGCAGCGCCACGCGTTTGGCATTGCTGGCAAGAGCGCGGATGTCTTCGTCGCGCGACAGATATTCAAGCGCCTGCGCGTCGACCGCAGGCAGCGCACGCGTCAGCCCTTCGACCGGGGCATTGGTTTCGATCGAGCGCTTCAGTGCATCGAGGCTGGCGAAATCGAAACGCGCGGTGCGCCATTGCAACACCTTCACCGGATCGAAATCATGGCCTTCGATCTTCTTGATCAGTTCCTCGTCCAGCGGGTCGACTTGGCCGGTGACGCCAAAGGTGCCGTCGCGCAGGTGCCGACCGGCGCGGCCGGCGATCTGGCCAAGCTCGGCCGCCATCAGGTTGCGATACTGATAACCATCGAACTTCCGGTTCTGGGCGAAAGCTACGTGATCGAGATCGAGGTTGAGGCCCATGCCGATGGCGTCGGTGGCAATGAGGTAGTCGACATCGCCCGACTGGAACAGCGCCACCTGGGCGTTGCGGGTGCGTGGGCTGAGCGCGCCGAGCACGACGGCGGCGCCGCCTTGCTGGCGACGGATCAGTTCGGCGATGGCGTAGACCTCGTCGGCGGAGAAGGCGACGATCGCCGTGCGCCGCGGCAGACGGGTCAGTTTCTTGGAGCCGGCATAGGCAAGATGCGACAGCCTCGGCCGCGTCACCACGGAGACGCCTCTCAGCAGGCGCTGCAAAATGCCGTGCATGGTGGCGGCACCGAGCAGCAACGTTTCCTGACGGCCGCGCAGATGCAGGATGCGGTCGGTGAAGATGTGGCCGCGTTCGAGGTCGCCGGCAAGCTGCACCTCGTCGATGGCGACGAAGGCGGCATCGGTCTCGCGTGGCATGGCCTCAACGGTGCAGACCGAATATTTCGCGCCCGCCGGCTGGATCTTTTCCTCGCCGGTGATCAGCGCGACCTTGTGGGCGCCAACCTTTTCGCAGACGCGGGCATAGACCTCGCGCGCCAGCAGCCTGAGCGGGAGGCCGATGATACCACTCTCGTGTGCCACCATGCGCTCGATGGCGAGATGGGTCTTGCCGGTGTTGGTGGGCCCAAGCACGGCGGTCACGTCGCGACCCGAAAGGATCAGTGGCTCAGTGTGTTTCGGCTGGATGTTCATTGATCTGGAAATAAGGCTTCTGGCCTCTGGTTGTCGGGAGCGTGCCTCAACTGGCGCGTATGACAGGGGACACATAGGGATTTCGGGCGAGAAGCGAAAGCGGAATGTTCCGCCGGCGGCTAGAAGGGTCTTTGTCAAGCTCTCAATCGGCTGCGGATTAACGGATAGAACGAGTCTGGAACGAATCGGCGACGAATCAGTGACTCCTGCAGATTCAGCTTTTGTTCACGGCTACATGTGGGTTTCGCGACCACCGAACGCACCACATGCTGAATCCCCGAACTGGCCCGTTTCATGCTTGGAGGGCTATGACGTTAACCTTTGCCCATGAGCGATCATGAAGGCTTGGCGTTCCTCGCCCAACGGCATGAAATTGTTGATCTTTCCTAATCAACGTTAAGGATTGGGCTGGCGATTCAGGTCGCCATCGTTAACTTTCCGGTCAAAGCCAGAACGAATCGGAGACGAATCGGCGATGGCATGATTTTCCTGGTTTGTTCACCCCAATACCTAGTGTTGTAGACAGGTTTTCCACCAATTATCCACAGGCTTGGGAACAGGTTTCGCACACGGCAGCGGCCGGCCGTTAACCTCTGCGTGCCGGATTGGGTCAGCGACCGACGAGGACATCTCGAAAAGATCAGGCTGGCAACGAAAAACGGGCCGGCGTACCGGCCCGTCGATCTATCGCCTACATCGCCACGTCGTCAGACGAAATACTGGCCGCCATTGGCTGTGATGGTCGAGCCGGTGATGAAGCCGGCATCTTCGGAAGCCAGGAAAACGACGCAGCGCGCGATCTCCTCGGGCTCGCCGAGGCGGCCGACGGGGATTTGCGGGATGATGCGCTCGTTGAGCACCTTCTCGTCGATCGCCTTGACCATCTCGGTGGCGATGTAGCCGGGGCAGATGACATTGACGGTGATGCCCGCCCGCGCCCCCTCTTGAGCCAGAGCTTTGCTGAAACCGATGTCGCCGGCCTTGGCGGCGGAATAGTTGACCTGGCCGGCCTGGCCCTTCTGGCCGTTGATCGAGGAGATGGTGATGACACGGCCGAACTTGCGGTCGCGCATGCCGCTCCACAGCGGATGCGTCATGTTGAAGACGCCCGACAAATTGGTGTCGATGACCTCTTTCCACTGCTCGCGCGTGATCTTGTGGAACATGGCGTCACGGGTGATGCCGGCATTGTTGACCAGCACCGAGACGGGGCCGAGATCGGCCTCGACTTGGCTGATGCCGGCGGCGCAGGCGTCATAGTCGGCGACCGACCATTTGTAGACCGGAATGCCGGTCTCGGCCTTGAATTTCGCCGCCGCTTCGTCATTGCCGGCATAGTTGGCGGCAACCGAATAGCCGGCGTTCTTCAATGTGATCGAGATCGCCGCGCCGATGCCGCGCGATCCGCCCGTGACGATTGCTACCTTGGTCATGAAGTTCCTCCTCCCTAGAGTTTTTCGTGAATGGTCAATAGTGAATGGTGAATGGTCGAAGACGGACGGCTACCCGCCATTCACCATTTGCCACTCACCATTCACTCTTTTTCTCAGATTGCCTCCACGCACATGGCGACGCCCATGCCGCCGCCGATGCAGAGCGTAGCGAGGCCCTTCTTGGCGCCGCGCCGGCGCATCTCGAAGACCAGTGTGTTGAAGATGCGGGCACCTGAGGCGCCGATCGGGTGACCGATGGCGATCGCACCGCCGTTGACGTTGACGATCGAAGGATCCCAGCCCATATCCTTGTTGACGGCGCAGGCTTGCGCCGCAAAGGCTTCGTTGGCCTCGATCAGGTCCAGATCGCCGACCGACCAGCCGGCCTTTTCCAATGCCTTGCGCGAGGCGGGAATAGGTCCGGTGCCCATGATCTGCGGATCGACGCCGGCGGTTGCCCAGGACACGATACGCGCCAGCGGGGTGATGCCGCGCCTCACTGCTTCCGCTTCGCTCATCAGCACAGCACCCGCGGCGCCGTCATTGATGCCGGAGGCGTTGGCGGCGGTTACCGTGCCGTCCTTGTCGAAAGCCGGCTTCAGCTTGGTCATGGCGTCGATCGTGGCGCCGTGACGGATGTACTCATCCTGGTCGACAATGGTGTCGCCCTTCTTGCCCTTGATAGTGACGGCGACGATCTCGTCCTTGAATTTGCCGGCCTTCTGCGCGGCCTCGGCCTTGTTCTGCGAGGCCAGTGCGAACTGGTCCTGGTCGTCGCGGGTGATCTGGAACTGGCGCGCGACGTTTTCGGCGGTGTTGCCCATGTGATAGCCGTTGAAGGCATCCCACAGCCCGTCCTTGATCATGGTGTCGATCAGCTTGAAGTCGCCCATCTTGACGCCGGCGCGCAGGTGCTGGGCATGTGTCGAAAGCGACATCGATTCCTGGCCGCCCGCGATGATCACCTTGGCGTCGCCGCTGGCGATCTGCTGCATGCCGAGCGCAATGGCGCGCAGCCCCGAGCCGCAAACCTGATTGAGGCCCCAGGCCGTGGTTTCCTTGGGCAGGCCGGCATTGATCGATGCCTGGCGGGCCGGGTTCTGACCCTGCGCCGCGGTCAGCACCTGACCAAGGATGACCTCGTCGACCTCGCCTGATTCAACACCGGCGCGCGACAGCAATTCCCTGATGACGACGGCACCGAGCTCATGTGCCGGGGTGGCGGCGAAGGCGCCGTTGAAGGAGCCGACCGGTGTGCGTGCGGCGCTGGCGACGACGATGGAATTGGCAGAGGTCATTTTCTTCTCCGGACTTCGAGCTGTCGTATTTTTGGGCGTTGTTGGCGACTTTTCTTGCCCTTTCCATGATCCAAGTCAAACCGGAAATGGGCATGGCGCCCATGCGTCGCAAGCGGGTCGTGCTTCGCCGGGGCGGCAGTTCCCTCATTGCTGCGCAGCATATTTTGGCCGCTATGCAGCATTTAGTGATCCCGCACTGCACAAACTGCTTGGAATTGTGAGGCTTTTGCGCATATCCTCAAAAAAGGCACAATCGTTATCGGCGGCTTACTCAGAGGCCCGCCGGTGTCCCCGGGAGGATGTAGATGGCCGCGAAAGACGATCCGATCATCATCAAGAAATACGCCAATCGCCGCCTCTACAACACCGGCACCAGCACCTATGTGACGCTCGAGGACCTCGCCGAGATGGTCAAGAAGGGCGAGGAGTTCACCGTCCAGGACGCCAAGACCGGTGACGACATCACGCATCCGGTGCTGACCCAGATCATCTTCGAACTGGAGAACAAGGATGGGCAGAACATGCTGCCGATCCCGTTCCTGCGCCAGCTGATCGCCTATTACGGCGACCAGATGCAGATGATCGTGCCGAGCTTCCTCGAACAGTCGATGCTCGCCTTCTCCAAGGAGCAGGAGCGCTTTCGCGAGCAGATGAAGGGTGCTCTCGGCAAGTCGCCGCTGGACATGATGAAAATCACCACGCCAATCAAGGCGCTGGAGGAGCAGACGCGCCGCAATATGGAAATGTTCCAGAATGCGATGCGTCTGTTCACGCCGTTTCCGCCCGCGGGCTCCGCACCAGCCGCTACGCCAGCGTCCGAGCCGGCCAAGAAGGAAACGCCTGACAAGCCCGACGACCTGCAGGAACTGAAGGACCAGATCGCAGCCATGCAGCGCAAGCTCGATACGATGTCTTGAGGCGTTCGGATCGAAAGATCCGATAGCAACGGCACATCGGATCGCTGCCCGTCCCACTTTTCCGAAGACCGGTACCCTTTCGGCCCTATGGCAGCACTCCCACATAACGGCCGCGGGGCCTGATAAGGCCTCCGCTTGTTATCTGTTCGACCGTATGCGCGGCCCAGCCGACGCTGCGTGCGAGTGCGAACAGGCGGAACGGCGCATCGCGCGGCAAGCCAAGGCTGCGCGTCAGCGCGGCCAGGGCAAAGTCAATGTTGGGAAGCGCACCGGTCGCGGCATGGGCCGCGTCGCACAGCGACGACAGTGAGCCATCGACCTCGACAACCGACAGCAGCGCTTCCGCCCGCGGATCGCCGTCGGGATAGAGCTGATGACCGAAGCCCGGCAGCGGCCGATCGTGACTGAGCCAGCGCCGGATCGTCGCATCGGCGCCCTGCCGCGCCGCATCCTCGGCCAGTTGCATTACCGCCTCGCCGGCGCCGCCATGACGAGGGCCTGACAGTGTCGAGAGCCCCGCGAGCAGGCAAGCGGCCAGCGGCGCGCCGGTCGAGGCCGCGACGCGCGCGGCGAAGGTCGACGCGTTCAGTTCATGATCGGCAAGCAGGACAAGCGCGCGGCGGATCGCTTCCGCGCCGCCGGCACCCACCGACCATTCGTGCGCCAATCGCCCATGGACCGGACCTGATCTCGCCGGCGCGCCCAGCGCGCGGGCCAATACGCCGACAGCGTGCGCGGCGTCGGCATGCAGCGACACGGCATTGCGCCCGAGAGATGGGCGCCCCTGGCCGGCAAGCATGGCAAGTTGCGCAAAGGCCGCGGCTCGGCTGTCTTCAAGGGGTGCATCCGGCAACTGCGCTTCGAAAGCCACCGGTCCAGGCAGATCCCATAGCACTGCGGCTGCTTCTTCCAGTGTCGCATTCGCGGAAAGCGCAACGGCGTCCTGGCCACGGTAGACAAGGCGACCGTGCGAGACGGTCGAGATCGCCGTTACGATCGATGGCTCTCCCCAGGCAATGGCGCTTTCGGCGATGGCCGAGGCGCTTCTTCCGCGCGCCCTCCGGGTCGCCAGCGCCGCTATGTCGTCGGCACGATACTGGCTGCGGCGCGGATCGGCGCGGTCGGGCCGCATGCCGATGCGCCCACGGCTGACATAGGCGTACAGCGTCTGCGCCCGCACCTGGAGACGCTCAAGCGCTTCTTCTCGCGACAGCCACTCGGACATATCGAACTCTCATATTGATTCCATTGATCAAGATTGATGACCATGTTGCCCAGCCTTATCTCCGATCCCCAAAAGCTTCAAGGAGACAAGGCTATGGCGAATGGGCTCGATGATGTTGTGGCGGCGGAAACTGTGCTCTCCGATGTGGATGGTCTTGGCGGTCGTCTGACGGTCCGGGGTCATTCGCTGCCGGAACTGGCCGGCCGCTGGAGCTATGCCCAGGTGGTTCGGCTGCTGTTGGATGGCTTTTTCGACAAGCTTCCCGATGATGCGGAGTTGACGCGGGCTCTGGGTCAGGCGCGTGCTGATGTGTTCGAGCGGCTTTCGCCCTCGCTGCCCTTGCTGGCATCGCTCGATGTCTACAGCGCCATGCGCGCCGGCATGGCGCTGCTGCCGGACGACGACACGCTGACGGACGCCTTGCTGCTGATCGCGGCGCCGGCGGTGCTGACGCCGGCCCTGCTGCGCCTGCAGCGCGGCGAGGAGGCGATCTCCCCGGACAGCCGGGGCGATCACGCCGCCGACATGTTGCGGATGCTGAGTGGCAGCGTCGCCTCGCCAGGGCTGGCGATGGCGCTCGACACCTATCTGGTGACGGTCTGCGATCACGGTCTCAATGCATCGACCTTTGCGACACGCGTGGTCGCGTCCACGCAGGCCGGGCTGACTTCGTCGGTGCTGGCCGGGCTTGGCGCACTCAAGGGGCCGCTGCATGGCGGCGCGCCCGGCCCTGTCATCGAGATGCTGGATGCAATCCAGGCGCATGGCGATGCGGCCGGCTGGCTGCGCGACGCGGTCGCGCATGGCGAGCGCATCATGGGCTTCGGACATCGCATCTACCGCGTGCGCGATCCGCGTGCCGATGTGCTGAAAGCGGTGGTGCGGCAACTCGGCGGCGAGGGCGAAGCCGGCCGCCGGTTGGCGTTCGCGGAGACGGTGGAGCAAGCGGCGCTCGACGTGCTGCGGGTTGCGAAGCCGTCGCGCTCGCTGCAGACCAATGTCGAGTTCTACACCGCGCTGCTGCTGGAAGCGGCGGGCTTTCCCAGCCAAGCCTTCAGCAATGTCTTTGCTGCCGGGCGTGTTTCCGGCTGGATTGCGCATGCGCGCGAGCAGCAGAAAACCGGTCGGCTGATCCGCCCGCAGTCGCGTTATGTCGGGCCGGTGCCGGACCCGGTTGCCTGAAGATTGTTTCGCTTGCGGGGAAGGACGGGGCGATTTGGCTTACGTCCTGCTGCAGCGGCTCATGACAAAAATGTCATCTCGCCGGACAAATCTGGCCGCTGTTATTGCGTCACATTGGGCATATATGCTGCACTGCAACATAGGCCTGCTCTTGCCGCAACCAGAGGATTCCGCCCTTGGCCACCAGGAAAACCGCAGTCATCACCGGCTCCACATCCGGCATTGGCCTGGCCATAGCCCAGGCGCTGGCGGGCGAAGGCCATAATGTCGTCGTCAATTCCTTCTCCGACACGGAAGCCGACCACGCCATCGCCGATGCCATCGCCAAACAACACGGCGTGAAGAGCGCCTACGTCAAGGCCGACATGTCGAAGGCGGCGGAATGTAGGGCACTTGTCGCCAAAGCTGCCGAGGCATTCGGGTCGGTCGATATTCTGATCAACAATGCCGGCATCCAACATGTGGCGCCGGTGGAGGAATTCCCGATCGAGAAATGGGATGCCATCATCGCCATCAACCTGTCTTCGGCGTTCCACACCGTCGCCGCCGCCATTCCGCTGATGAAAAAAGCCGGCGGCGGCAGGATCGTCAACATCGCCTCGGCGCATGGCCTGGTCGCATCGCCATTCAAATCGGCCTATGTCGCGGCCAAGCACGGCATCATGGGGCTGACCAAGACGGTCGCGCTCGAGCTGGCGCGCGACAAGGTCACCTGCAACGCCATCTGCCCCGGCTATGTGCTTACGCCCCTGGTCGAAGCGCAAATCCCCGACCAGATGAAAGCCCACGCCATGGACCGCGAGACCGTCATTCGCGAGGTCATGCTGGACAAGCAGCCGACCAAGGAATTCGTCACCGTCGAGCAGATCGCGGCAGCGGCGGTGTTCCTGTGTTCGGACGCGGCGGCGCAGGTCAACGGCACGCATCTCTCGGTCGACGGCGGCTGGACCGCCGCGTGAGGCCAGAATTTTCTCATCCCCCAACGCGGGACAGATCAAGGACGACGCCATGACCAAAAACGGCAAGGCGGAGGAGACGAAGAAGATCAACATAGCGCTCCAGGGCGGCGGCTCGCACGGAGCCTTTTCCTGGGGCGTGCTCGACCGGCTGCTGGAGGACGGCAGGCTGGAGATATCAGCGGTGTCAGGCACCAGTGCCGGCGCCATGAACGCGGTGGCGCTGGCCGACGGTTTTGTCCGCGGCGGGGTTGAGGGCGCAAGACAGAAGCTCGACGATTTCTGGCGTGCGGTGGCGGCCAAAGGCCGGTTCAGTCCGGTGCAGCGGATGCCGTGGGATGTCGCCTGGGGCAACTGGTCGATCGAGAACACGCCGGGCTATGTCTTTTTCGACACCATGTCACGGGTGTTCTCGCCCTATGCCGCCAACCCGCTGGGCCTCAATCCGCTGCGTGACGTGGTCGCGCGGGAGATCGATTTTAAGAATGTCCGCGCCTGCAAGTCGATGGAGCTGTTCATTTCGGCGACCAATGTCGAAACCGGACAGTTGCGCGTCTTTTCCGATGGCGAGATCGACCTCGATACGGTGATGGCTTCGGCCTGCCTGCCGCAGCTGTTCCGCGCCGTCGAAATCAAGGGCGTGCCCTATTGGGACGGTGGCTATGGCGGCAATCCGGCGCTTTATCCGTTCTTCAAGACGGCGGCGACCGAGGACGTGCTGATGGTGCAGATCAATCCGGTGGTGCGGGAGGGAACACCAAGGAGCGCCAATGAGATCCAGAACCGCATCGACGAGATCACCTTCAATGCGGGGCTGCTGCGCGAATTCCGCTCGATCGCCTTCGTCAAGGAGCTGATCGCCGCCGGCCGTCTGCCGCATGGCGAATACCGCGACATCCGAATGCACCGCATCGATGCCGACGAGGCGTTCAAGGACCTGTCGGCATCGTCGAAGGTCAATGCCGAATGGGCGTTCCTGACCTATCTGCGCGATCTCGGCCGCACCGCCGCGACCGACTGGCTGGAAGAGAATTATGACGCTGTCGGCAAGCACCCGACGCTCGATCTCTCAGGCGAACTCGATGACGGTTTCAAGCCGATGCGCGGTCCCGCACCAGGCCGGCGGGTCAAGGAATTCCTCGCCGCGCGGAAGAACCCGGAGGTGGTTCGCCGTCGGGCCTGAACTCAACCTCGACACAACTCGACTTCATCCCGGCTTCAGGGTAGGTTGATCGTCCTGATCAGGGCGGCGGCTGCCCGGAGCTGCCCTGGCGCCTTCACGTGGCCTTCGCATGAAAAAGTTCCGTATCATGCTGACGGCTACTGCCATGCTCGCCTTCACAGCACCGTTCGCGATCGCGCAAGAGAGCCAGACGCCGGCGCCCGCGCCGGTCGACGCGGCAGCAGGCCCGTCCGAATGGGGCAAGATCTACGCCGTGTTTTCGCGTACGCGCTGCGCCGACCGCCGTGTCGTGGACGACCGGCCGCGCTGGTCCGGTGCGCATTATGGTGGCACGCGCGTTCACGCCTTCAACGTCCAGAGCGGTGTCGATGGGTCTGGTTTCGGCAATCCGGGCTTGTGTTGCACGACACGCCATTTGTCCAGCTATTCCAATATTTTGCATGGGCTACCCGGGACCGACGGCTGGCATCTGGCATCGACCAAGATGGCCTGGTTCGGAAGGTCCTCGCCGGAATTCTGCACCCGGATCAAGGATCCAGCCGCCAGCAATGGCGGGCATAGCCTGCAGGATGTGGCGCTGTATGCGCGCGACGACAAATTGGCTGCCTGGGGCTGGGCCCGGTGGAGATCGCGAGTCAGCGCCAGGCTCGGCGGAAGACACATACGAGACGATCGAAAATGGATAGCGACGCGCGCATCTTGTCCGGTGGCGCAATGATCTTGCAACTTTCGGACTATATTGCGGTACAACTTTGATGTAGAAGCGCGCTTCGCCGATCACGGCAAATTGAACACGGCTTGGCGCGCACCCATATCGGCGACGCGCCCGCGTTATGAGGACGCCGGCCGAACCCGCAGTGGAAAACAACGACGATGCCAAGAATCAGGTTTCACAAGCTTGCAGCCATTGTTGTGCTCATTGGTTTCGCGGCCTGGATGGCGACAGGCGAGTTTTCGTCCGTCGGCAGCGTGGCCGCCAACAATGCAAAGGCAGCCGGAGTCGAGCAGGCCAAGGCGCCGGACGCCAACAAGCCCAAAGCGGCGGAAGCCGAGCCGAAGGCGCCGCTGCGCACCGTGGCGGTGGTGACGCCGCCGCGCAAGACCTATGCACGCGCCATCCGCGTTTCCGGGCTGACCGAAGCCGACAAGCGGGCGGTGCTGGCGCCCCGCGGCGCCGGCGTGATCGACAGGCTGCCGGTCAAGCAAGGCCAGCACGTCAAGACTGGCGATCTGGTGATGATGCTTGCGGCGGAAGAAAAGATCTCGATGGTCGACAACGCCAAGCAATTGGTTGTGCAGCGTCAGGCCGAGTTGGAAGCGTCGCTGCAACTGATGAAGTCAGGCAATTTGCCGAAGCTGCAGCTCGACACCGCGCGCTCCAATCTGACCCTGGCGCAATCGCAGCTGGATACCGCGCAGGCCGAGCTTGACCGCAACGAAGTCAAGGCGCCGTTTGACGGCGTTATCGACAGGGTGCCGGTGGAACTTGGCAGTTCCATCATGCAGGGCGGCGAGGTGGCAACCATCCTCAAGCTTGACCCGGTGATTGCCCGCGGCGAAGTCAGCGAGCGCGACCTGGGCTATCTCAAGCTCGGCGACAAGGCCAATATACGACTGGTCAGCGGGCAGACCGTCGAAGGCACAGTGCGCTATATCAGCCGCGACGCATCATCGGCGACCCGGACCTTCCGCGTCGAGGTGGCGATCCCCAATGGCGACGGCTCCGTTCCGGCTGGCATGACGGCGGAAATCGCGCTCAACGCACAACCGACCGACGCGGTGCTGCTGCCGCGCTCGGTGGTGACGCTCGGGGACAAGGGCGACCTCGGCATCCGTGCCGTCGCCAAGGACAACAAGGTGGCGTTCTTCCCGATCGACCTTGTCGACGACACGCCGACCGGCCTCGTGCTCGGCGGCATTCCGGCCGATGCGCGCATCATAGTCGCCGGCCAGGAACTGGTGAAGGAAGGCGATCTGGTCAATCCGGTCGAGGCCGACCAAGCGACCATCAAGAAGCTGCTGGGCGAGGCGACCGCCGGCACCCAGTAGTATAGCGATGGACTAGCCCTGGATGGGGACAATCGGCTGCGACGCAGCTCCTGAAATTCAAAAACAGGCGTTAGCCATGGATATCGTCAGACTCGCAATCAACAATGCCCGGCTGACCATCTCGGTCCTGGTCTTCCTCATCCTTGCCGGGGCGGTCGCCTATCAGTCGACGCCGAAGGAGGCGGAGCCTGACGTTCCGATTCCGATGATGTATATCAGCCTGGTCTATCAGGGCATTTCGCCTGAGGATTCGGAACGGCTTTTGTTGCGGCCGATGGAAAGCAAGCTGAAAAGCTTGAAGGGCCTCAAGGAAATGCGTTCGGCGGCCTTCCAGGGCGGCGGCTACGTGCTGGTCGAATTCCAGCCGCAGACCAATCTGGCCACCGCGCTTCAGGATACGCGTAGCAAGGTGCAGGACGCCAAGGCCGACCTGCCACAGGCAGCCGAGGAACCGACAGTCAACGAAGTCAACATTTCCGAGTTTCCGGTGCTCGTCGTCACGCTGTCGGGCGAATTGCCCGAACGCGTGCTGACCGCCGCAGCACGCGAACTGCGCGACCGTATCGAAGAAGTACCCGGCGTTCTCGAAGGTTCGCTGCAAGGTGCGCGCGACGACCTCGTCGAGGTCGTCATCGACCCGATGAAGCTGTCTTCCTACGGATTGCAGCTCGATCAGCTGATCGGTGCGGTCGGCAGCTCCAACAGTCTGGTCGCCGCCGGCAACATCGAAGGCTCGCAAGGCAAGTACGCCGTCAAGGTGCCTTCGCTGATCGAGACACCGGAGGATGTGGCGGCGCTGCCGGTGGTCGCCGGCCCCAACGCCGTGGTGCAGGCCAAGGACATCGCCACGATCCGCTCGACCTTCAAGGATGCCGAAACGGTGACCCGCCTCAACGGCAAGCCGGCCATCGCCATCGAAGTCAAGAAGCGCATTGGCTCCAACCTGATCGACACCATCGCCAAGGTGCGCACGGTGTCCGACGAGTTCGTCAAATCCATGCCTGCGGGCATGAACGTCACCTACACGCAGGACAAGTCGGTCTTCGTCAACCAGCTGCTGGGCGATCTGCAGAATCACGTCATGATCGCCGTTATCCTGGTGTTCATCGTCATTCTCTATGCGCTGTCCGGCCGTGCCTCGCTGCTCATTGGCCTGGCCATTCCGTCGTCCTTCCTGATCGGCATCCTGCTGCTAGCGATGATGGGCTACACGATCAACATGATCGTGCTGTTCAGCCTCATCCTGGCCGTCGGCATGCTGGTCGACGACGCCATCATCGTCACCGAGTTCGCCGAGCGACGGATGAGCGAAGGCATGCCGAAGGAGGAAGCCTTCGCGCTCGCTGCCAAACGCATGGCCGGTCCGGTCATCGCCGCGACGATGACGCGTATCGCCGCCTTCTCGCCGCTGCTGTTCTGGCCGGGCATCATCGGCGACTTCATGAAGTACATGCCGATCACCCTGATCGTCACGCTTTCGGCTTCGATGCTCTACGCGCTGGTGTTCGCGCCGACGCTGGGAGCGATCTTCGCCAAGGCGCCGCCGCATCACGAGGATGACAATCGCGACGGCTGGTACATGGCGATCGTCAAGCAGGCGGTGCGTTTCCCCGTCACCGTGCTGGTGCTGACCGTCGCACTGCTGTTCGGCGTCGGTTTTGCTTATTCGAAATACGGCGCCGGCGTCGAGTTCTTCCCGAATGTCGAGCCCGACTATGGCCTGCTCTACGTGCATGCGCGCGGCAATCTCTCGCTGGCCGAAATGGATACGGCGACCAAGGTCGCGGAAAACAGGCTGCTCGGCTGGCCCGGCGTCAAGTCGGTCTATACCCGCGTCGGCAAGACGCAAGGCGGCGGCCAGGATGTACCTGAAGACGTCGTCGGCGTCATTCAGTACGAATTCATCGACTGGCGCGAGCGCAAGTCGGCGAACCATATCCTGGATGATTTGCGCGGCGTCATGGCCGGCATTCCCGGCGTCGATGTCGAGGTGCGCGTGCCGGAGGCCGGCCCTCCGACCGGCAAGCCGATCCAGATCAGGCTTTCGGCCGTCGACCCCAAGGGGCTCGACGACAAGGCCCGTGCGGTCGCGGCGCGCATTGGCAAGGTGCCGGGCGTCATAGACATTTCCGATGGCCTGCCGCCGCCCGGCGTCGACTGGGCGCTCGAGGTCGACCGTGCCAAGGCGGCGCAGTACGGCATCAGCCCGACCTCGGTCGGCACCGTGGTGCAACTGGTGACCAACGGACTTAAACTCTCGGAATACCGTCCTGCCGGCGCCGATGACGCCGTCGACATCCGGCTTCGCCTGCCCGAGGACCGGCGCACGCTGTCGACGCTCGACGAACTGCGCGTGCAGACCTCGCAAGGCTCGGTGCCGATCTCGAACTTTGTCGTGCGCAAGCCTGAACCGACGGTCGGTATCCTCAACCGCATCGACGGCGCCCGTACGGTGGTCGTCCAGGCCAACGTCGCCGCCGGCGCCCAGGTCGCGGCCGTGCAGGAGCAGGTCACCAAGGCCGTCTCAGATATGGATCTGGGCAGCGGCATCCGCTGGAAGCTGGCTGGCTCGAACGAGGACAGTGCCGAAGCCAGCGCCTTCCTCAGCAAGGCCTTCGGAGCGGCGATCTTCCTGATCTTCCTGGTGCTTTTGGCGCAGTTCAACAAGTTCACCAGCGTCTGGCTGGTGCTGTCCTGCGTGGTCATGGCCACGATCGGCGTGTTCCTTGGGCTGCTGATAACAGGCGAGACGTTCGGCATCGTCATGTCGGGCATCGGCGTCATCGCGCTGGCCGGCGTGGTGGTGAACAACAACATCGTGCTGATCGACACCTATGACCGGCTGCGCGAAGAGGGCTGGGACAAGGTCGAGGCGGTGCTGCAGACCTGCCGCGAACGCGCCCGTCCGGTGGTGCTGACGGCGGTGTCGGCCATTCTCGGCGTGCTGCCGATCGCCTTCGGCCTTGGCCTCGAAATCTTCCATCACGAGACCACGATCAACGCGCCGTCGACGCAATGGTGGATTTCATTGTCGTCAGCGATCGTCTTCGGCCTGTCCTTCGCCACAGTACTGACGCTGGTGGTGACACCGTCGATGCTGATGGTTTTCACCCGCGCCAAAGTCAGGCCTGGCGCGCGGCGCGGCTGGTTCAACCGGCTGTTCCGGCGCGGCAAGGGCGAGATCTCGTCGGCCGATGCGCCAGGACAGGACGATGCCGGAGCCGAGCCGGAGATCGCCTTTCCAAAAGCCGCCGAATAGACCCGTTGCCGATTTGAACGGCAAAGGCCGCCCGGCACAACCGGGCGGCCTTTTGCATTGTTGTCTCCAAGAGCAACGTGAAGCGTTGTCTCCCAGACAAATGCGAAGCATCGCCCCGGAAGCAACGTAAAGTGATGTCCCGGGTGCAACGCAAAGCGTTGTCACCGGAGCAATGCTGGACGGAGAGTTTGCCATGCCGATCACCACCATTATCATCATCGTCCTGGTTCTCGTCCTCATTGGCGCCGTGCCAGCCTGGCCGCATTCGCGTTCCTGGGGTTATGGGCCGTCGGGCATTGTCGGGGTGGTGCTGGTGGTGCTTCTGGTGCTGGTGTTGATGGGAAGGGTTTAGCCCGTCCTTCCCGGAGAGACCTCTCGATGTAAAGAGATCGGGCAGCCAGCCATGGCTGCCCGCCGCGCCTGTCAGGCAGCTTTCGCAGCGCCATTCACGGTGGCGATGCCGATATCCTCAAGAGCTTCAGTGACCGCCTGATCCAGCGGCGTGTGGGGGATCGCACCGATGATGCCTTCCAGCCGCGTCGAAACCAGTTGATGCGGCTCGAAGCGCAGATAAGACATCGACACGATCTCGCGCCACATCGCCACGAACGGGCTGCCGGCGCGCAGCACCCACCACGGCATCGAGGTCATCTTGAGCGGGCGACCGAGCGCCTTCTCTGCCGCGGCCTTGAGTTGCCGGTCGGTGATTGCATGGCCGGGAAGGTTCAGGGCTTCATAGGTGCCGAGCTTGTCGAGGTTCTGCGCCAGGCCGACGAAGGCCTTGGCGAAGTCCGGCAGGTAGGCCCATTCATGCACGAGATCGACTGGACCAGGCGCGGTGTAGATGCCCTTGGTCATCTTGGCGGCGACGACCAGGTCGAACCATGAACCGCTGCCGGTGCCGCCGAAGAAGTCGCCGGCGCGCAAGAGAATGGTACGCACCCGGCCGGCGTCGGCCTCGCGGCGGAACAAATCCTCCATGGCGCAGCGGATGCGGCCCTTCTCTGTCGTCGGGTGGAACGGCGTGTCTTCCGTGATCACCGCCGGCATCGGCGAGCCGTAATTGTAGACGGTGCCGGGGAAGAGGTGCAGCGTGTCATTCGCATGGCAAGCGGCCATGACGTTCTCGGCCATCGGCAGGCACTTGCCCCAATCGGTGTAGATCGGGTTGAGGCCGTTGAAGATAATGTCGACGCCTTCCGTGGCGCGGATCAAGCCCTCGCGGTCGAGCGCGTCGCCGGCGACCGCCGTGGCGCCGTTGAGTTCGGTCGGCACCTTGCCGCTGCGGGTGATTGCGCGGACATCATAGCCGGCATCGATGAAGGCCTTGGCGACCACGCGGCCGAGCCGGCCATTGGCACCGAGAATTGCGATCTTGGTCATTTCTGGTCTCCGCGTTTGTGTTTGCAGCCTGAATATGATCGCTCCGCAAGTGTATTAAAATTGACAATGATTGGCGCTCTGATATTCATAAATGAATGGGCGAATTCGATTGGAACCTGATCAAGAGCTTCGTTACCGTGGCGGAAACCGGCAGCTTGTCGGCTGCCGCGCGAAAACTGTCGGCGAGCCAGCCGACACTTGGCCGCCACGTCGCCGAACTGGAGCAGGCGCTGGGTGTCACGCTGTTCCGGCGCGGGCGGCGCGGTTATGAACTGACGGAAGCCGGCAGCACGCTGTTTGAACGCGGCAAGGCAGTCAGCGAGCAGGCAAGCGCTTTTTTACTGCTGGCGCTGGGATCGGTCGAGGCAATCGAGGGCACCGTGCGTATCGCCGCCAGCGAAGTTGTCGCCGCCTATGTGCTGCCGGAGATGACGGCGCGGCTAGGGATCGAGGAGCCGGGTATCGAGGTTGAGATCGTCGCCTCCAATCAGGTCGAGAACCTGCTGCGCCGCGATGCCGACATCGCTATCCGCATGGTCAAGCCGGCGCAGAATGAACTGGTGGCACGCAAGGTCTGCGATATTCCGCTCTGCGCCTGCGCGGCAAAATCCTATCTCGACCGTCGTGGCCGCCCGCTGGAGCCATCCGGCCTTGTCGATCACGATCTGGTCGGCTTCGACCGCAGCGACGAGATCATCAGGGGCTTCACCCAGTATGGCATCCCTGTTACGCGGAGCAGTTTTCGCTTCAGGGCCGACAATCAGATCGTCTTTTGGGAGGCGGTGCGGGCGGGAAACGGCATCGGTCTCGGCCAGCAGCCGCTGGTCGACCGTGATCCATCGGTGGAGAAATTGCTGCCTGGGCTGCCACTGCCTGATCTGCCGGTATGGCTGGCCATGCATCGCGACGTGCGCACCAGCGTGCGTATCCGCCGCGTGGCAGATTTCCTCTACGAAGAGCTGAAACTTTATTCGGCCGGTGCGGCCGCGAACTCGGCACGGTGAGCAAGGCCGGCCATCAGCAGCACGACGATCAGCAAACCCGACATGGCGACAAAGATCGGGCCGAAGCTCGAATGCTCGGCAACGAAGCCGATCGCCGACGGCGCCACCAATATGCCGGAATAGCCCATGGTGGTGACGACGCTCATGCCGGTGCCCGACGACATGCCTTCCTGATTGCCGCCGGCAGAAAAGATGATCGGCACCATGTTGGCGATGCCGAAGCCGCACAGGGCAAAGGCGGCGATTGCAAGCCAGGGGGAGGGCGACAGTCCGGCGATCAGCATGCCAGCAGCCGCGACAACCGCCGAGCCGCGTAGCGTCGTGACCGCCCCGAAGCGGTTGCGTACGCCGTCGCCGAAGAACCGCATGATCGCCATGACGCCGGAAAAGGCAGCATAGGCGAGACCGGCGACGGCAAGGTCTGCGCCGAGTTCCTGCCTTAGATACAGCGCCGCCCAGTCAAGCACCGCACCTTCGGAAACCATCGTCAGCAGCGCCATCAGGCCGACGAGGTAGACCAGCGGGTTGGCCGGCAGCGTGAATTTGTGATGCTCGGCCGCCTGCGGCCTGTTCTCGCCGATCAGATAGCCAACCGCCACCGCGATCGCCGCGAAGGCGAGCGCAGTCACCACCGCCGCGTGGGCGAGATGGCCGTAGGTCTGGATGAGGAAGCCGCCGAGGCCGCCGCCAGCGAAACCGCCGAGGCTCCAGAAGCCATGCGACGAAGACATGATGGCGCGGGAGAGCCGCCGTTCGACCACCACGGCATTGGCGTTCATGGCGACGTCCATGCCGCCGATCGAGCCGCCGAAGATGAACATGGCGATGGCCGCCAGCGGCACATTGGGCGCCAGCGCCACGACCAGCAGGCCGAGGCTGCCACAAAGGCCGAACCAGCGCAGCACGGTGCGCGAACCATGTCTGGAGATCAAATGGCCGCACCAGGTCATGGCGGCGACGGCGCCGGCGCCGAACAGCAGGATCAACAAGCCGAGCGTGAATTTCGAGATGTCGAGCCGGGTCAGGAACACCGGAATCTGGGGCGCCCAGCTGCCGGTCAGAAAGCCGTTGGCGAGGAAAATGGCCGCAACGGCCCATCGTCCGCGAATGGCAGTTTGCATGGCTGTTGACGCGTTCATAAGGCGAATCCGGTCCGAAAATGGCTTCGCGCGGCAAATTAGATCGATTCAATTTCCAGTCAAGCGCTCTATTTCGAAAGCGTTTGGGCCAAGCGGGCTTAGTGGTCCTTGGGGCGCCGTGCCTCGAACTCGGCTTTCTTGGCGTCGGAGGCCTCAGTCTGATTGAGTGCCTGCCATTGCGCATAGGGCATGCCATAGACGATCTCGCGCGACTGGTCCTTGCTGAGGTCGACGCCATCGGCATTGGCCGCGTCTCGATACCAGTTCGACAGGCAGTTGCGGCAGAAGCCGGCGAGGTTCATCAGATCGATGTTCTGCACGTCGCTGCGTTCGCGCAGATGTTGGACCAGCCGGCGAAAGGCGGCGGCCTCGAAGTCGCGCTTCTGCTCGTCGCTGAGTTCGGTCATCGAAACCTCCGTCATAGCGGCCCGGTGCGCGAGCCGTACATCTTCACGACATGTATATCGGGACGGCGATTGATCGCGTCAACGATCAGCGCTAACCGTTCGGCCCAGTCGAGCGCGCCCTTCTGGTCTGCTATCAGATCCTGGCGGATTTCGATCAATGCATGAGCGAAGCCGTTGATGATGGCGTGCTTGTACATGGTGTCGCCGCGCAGCGCGCCATCATAGGGTTCATTGTCGCCGACGACGAGGTTCTTGTCCTCGGCCAGCATATCGATCAGCGGGCGTGCCACCCGATCGTCGAGGTCCCAAAGGATGCCGACATGCCAGGGACGCTGGACCCCTTGCATGGCCGGCGTGAAGGAATGCACCGACAAGATGAAGGGCGCCTGCGCAGAGGCCCGCGCGACCGAGGCAATCACGGCGCCGACGGCATCGTGATAGGGCCGGTAGAAGCCATCGAGCCGCCTTTCGCGCTCCTCGGGAGCGATGGGGTAATTCCCGGGCACCACAGTGCCGTCATAGAGTTGGCGAATAAGCGTCGGATCGTCCTCGCCGCGGTTGGGATCGATCAGCAGCCGCGAAAAATTGGCGAGCACCGCCGGCACGTCGAGCAAAGCGGCCAGTTCGCGCGTTACCGTTTCGACGCCGATGTCATAGGCGATGTGGCGGTCGAACTCCGCCGCCGGCAGGCCGAGCCTGCCATAATCGTCGGGCAGGTCGCGGCGGGCATGGTCGCACAAGAGCACGATGCCTCGCTTGCGGTCGCCTTCGACAATATCGCAAGGCGCGAAAACTGTGGATCGGGTCATCGGCGGGAAATGGTCTGTTCGCTGGCTTCCGGGGAGGGTGCTATCGTCATTCCACGAAGACGACGCTTGCGCAATGCCGTTGTTTGGCCAAGGTTTCCCTGGAAATCTGGCAGAGGCCGGCGAATTGTGCGCCGGAGCCTTCTAAATCGATTGGAATTGGACAAAACGGTGCGTTGACATGCGCCCGGACTTTTCCGAAAAGGGGCGCAGAGAGATGCTGATGTGGTTCTTGAGGGGTTTTCGGATGAGTTCCGCTGGCAGGCAGCGCACGTGCTCTGCCTTTGCCATGCCGCTCTTGATCCTTGCCATCGGCTTGTCGGCGATGGTCGTGACCTCGCCGGCGCGCGCCGATTTTCGCGTCTGCAACGCCACGCAGAATCTGGTCGGCGTCGGTATCGGCTATCGCGCCAAGGCCGGCTGGATCACCGAAGGTTGGTGGCACATCGAGGGATCGAGCTGCAAGACGCTGATAGAAGGGCCGCTGTCATCAAGGTTTTACTATCTTTATGCAGAAGACGCCGAGCGCGGCGGACGCTGGGACGGCCCGATCAACATGTGCGTGGCTGAGAAAGAGTTCAAGATAGCCGGCGTAACCGACTGCGTCGCACGGGGCTTTCAGCGCGCCGGATTCCAGGAATATGACACGGGCGAACAGGGAAACTGGATGGTCCAGCTGACCGATGAGTCCACAACGGGAGGCGCTCCAGCCGCCCCGGGAACAAACAGTCAATGAGACGTAGCCGCAAGGTCAAGATCCTAGCCACCATCGGTCCGGCCTCCTCGTCGGAGGAGATGCTGAAGAAACTGTTCGAAGCTGGCGCCGATGTGTTCCGCATCAATATGAGCCACACCGATCACGAGCTGATGCGCACGCTGGTCGGACGCATCCGCACTGTCGAGGAAGCGGTCGGCCGGCCGATCGGCATCCTGGCCGATCTGCAAGGGCCAAAACTGCGCGTCGGCAAGTTCGCCAATGGCAAGGAAGTGCTGACTGTCGGCCAGACCTTCACGCTCGACGACAATCCCGAACCCGGCACCTCGACCAGGGTCTATCTGCCGCATCCCGAAATCCTGACCTCCGTCGAGGCCGGACATCGCCTGCTGATCGATGACGGCAAGCTCGAATTGAAGGCGGTGAGAAGCGACGGCAAGTCGATCGTCTGCACCGTCGTCGCCGGCACCACGATCTCCGACAAGAAGGGCGTCAGCCTGCCCGATACCGACCTGCCGGTCGGCGCGCTGACCGAGAAGGACCGCAAGGACCTCGATGCCGTGCTGGCCACGGGCGTCGATTGGGTCGCGCTGTCCTTCGTCCAGCGGCCGGAGGATCTTGCCGAGGCGCGCAAGATCGCACGCGGCCGGGCGCTGATCATGGCCAAGATCGAAAAGCCGCAGGCCGTCGCCCGGCTGGCCGAGATCATCGAACTGTCCGATGCGCTGATGGTCGCCCGCGGCGATCTCGGCGTCGAGATGCCGCTCGAGGCGGTACCTGGCATCCAGAAGCAGATCACGCGCGCCGCGCGCCGCGCCGGCAAGCCGGTGGTGGTTGCAACGCAGATGCTGGAATCGATGATCACAGCACCGGTGCCTACCCGCGCCGAGGTGTCGGATGTCTCGACCGCAGTCTTCGAAGGCGCCGATGCCGTCATGCTGTCGGCGGAATCGGCGGCGGGCGCCTATCCCGTCGAAGCCGTGGCGATGATGAACCGTATCGCCACCAAGGTCGAAACCGATCCGACCTATGCCGGCATCATCAACGCGCAGCGTTCCGAGCCGGAAGCGACCGGCGCCGACGCCATTTCGCTGGCCGCCCGCGAGATCGCCGAGACGCTGAAACTTTCGGCGATCATCACCTACACGGCGTCCGGCACCACCGGCCTGCGCGCCGCCCGCGAGCGTCCGCAAGTGCCGATCGTCGCGTTGTCGCCGATCGTAAACACGGCGCGGCGGCTGTCGCTGCTATGGGGCACGCATTGCGTCGTCTCACCCGACGCAATCGATCTTGACGACATGGTCGACCGCGCCTGCCGCATTGCCTTCGAGGAAGGCTTCGGCAAGCCCGGCGACCGCGTCATCATCACCGCCGGCGTGCCGCTGAGGACGCCGGGCTCGACCAATATGCTGCGCATCGCCTATCTGGGATCGGAAGCGGCCGGCCGGTAAGCCGCTTCAACGGCGGTCGCCCCGGACGCGGCCAATCGCCATCCGTTGGGGTGCAGCAAACCATTTGGCGGTCTAGCACGCGTCCGGACGCGATTTCATACGCGGCGACTATTCGCCCTGTAAGGTCCGGCGCGATAAAATTCGAGTAGATGAACTCCTGGTGCAACGCGCCTATGCCTGAATCGGCAAAGTCGTAGAGTCCGTTGAGCCTCATTCGCGCATGATCGAACGCCATGTTTCAGCCATGCCCGTCGAAGAATCCAAATGTAGTCCCGTGCGGGTCTGGTGGCAGACTTTCGTATTCCATCAGGGTTGCCTCGGCGCGGGCGAGTAGCCGAGGCGCCAGCAAGGGCAGCGCCTTCGCGCGGATTGCGCTCGGTGCCTGCCAGGTGCCTACCGGCTCGGCGCCAGCGGTCGCCATCTGGTTCAGGTCGAGCCGATGAAGCTCGGCGTAAAAGCGGCCCAGATCGTTGCCCAAGCGTTGGCGGGCATGTTCGGGCAATTCTTCATATCGTGCTGCCAGCAGATGGTCCCCTTTCAGTTTCTCATGTCTGGAGAACAGAGGCGGCCCCTCATGGATGCTCATATCGGGGACCGGCATCGACAGGCAAGGGCGGATCAGGGCCAGCAGGGCGGCTTCCCTGAGAAGCGCTCGTTCTGCAACCTTGTGACGCGGGAACTTGAACACCAGCCTGCCGTCGACATCAACCGCCGTCGAATGCCAACCTGCCATCATCAGCCGGAAGCTTGAAGTCTCCAATTCCGGGAAGGCACGAATTATTGCTCGTGAGAATGTGTCCAGGTTCGGTTCAGGCATGGCCGTCTTGTAGGGGAGCTTCCCAGCCACGTGAAGGGACGGCGGTCAGGTCGGTGCAAGTTCTGCTTCCGGCCGCTTGAGATCGGCGCATTTCCCGACGCCATACAGATCGCCGGCGATCCGGGCTTCGACACTTTTGGCGATAATCCGCAGATCGACATCCTTGCCGGAGACCTTCTCGATGGCACCAATGACGAGATCGGGCGCAATCCAGTCCGGCTTGTGGCCGAGATTATGCACCCAGACGAGTTGGGCGCCCGGTATGTCGCGCCGGAGGCCGGTCGAGTGAATCTCCGCATAGACGACCTTGTCGCGATCACCCGAAATGACCACGGTGGGGGCCTTGATCTGGTTGTAGCGCGCTGCGGTGCCAAGGGCATAGCGATAGAGCCCGGCGACATCGGTGGCGTTGGCGCGAAAGGCCGATGGTCGCAGGACCAACGGGATGGAGGCCGCGTCGAGATAGTTGTGCGGCACCTTGTTGGGCGAGAAGACGCAGGTCGTGGCGTCTTCCATCCGCAGCGTTCCCGTCGGATAGGTCAGCGTCTCGGAAAACAGCCAGCCGATCACCGGAATGGTCGTCAGATCGTAATACCAGGAGGTTGCGCCGCCCGGCCACGGATGAGTTGCCGGCGCGAGAAAGACCAGGCCAAGCGTCTTGTCGGGATGCTCGCGGCCGAAAGTCGATGTCACCACACCACCGAAAGAATGACCGACGATAACAGCCTTGCTGATGCCCAGACGGTCCATCAACGCGGCGATGGTGTTGGCCTGAGCCGACGGGTCTTCGTTGTTGCCTGGACCACGACCCGACCAGCCGTGGCCCGGTCGGTCGAAGAACAGCATTTCGGCGCGGCCTTCGAGCAATGGCCGCAGCGGCAGCATCTGATCCCTGAGATTGGCGCTGGCGCCGTGGATGAAGACGATCGGCGGCAATTCGGCGTTAGCGGGGCCCGGAATATGGACATAGTGGATGCGGGCGCCATCGATGTCGGCGAATTCACCAATCGACGGATTGCGGCGTTCGATCAGCCACGAACCGGCGCGGGTGACGCCGACAAGTCCGAAGACAAGCGCCATCAGGAAGGCAAGGGCGGCGTAGATCAGGTTCATGGGGGAGATACGGGGATGGAGGGGGATAAGTTGTGCAGTAGCGAATAGGGAATAGGCAGTAGGCAGTAGGAATGTGCGTAACGCGATCTGCGCCTACTGCCTAATCCCTACTGCCTATTCCCTTAAATGCCTTCTCCAGCAAGCTCTTCCGAAAGCGTGCCGACCTGGTCCTGGGCGCTGCGCATCATTGGATAGATCGCCAGAACCTTCTGCCAGGCCTCGAGTGCCGATTGCTTGTGGCCGGTCAGCGCCATGATCTGCGCCAGGCCGGAGAGCGCGCCGAAATGGCGCGGCTCGAGCTGCAGCGTATGGTCGATGTCGGACATCGACTTGCCGTAGTTTTTCATCATGAAATGCACGGTGGCGCGCCTATTCCAGCCTTCGGCATAGGTCGGCTGCAAGATCACCACCTGGTCGAGGAAATCGAGGGCGACGTCGAACTTCTGACTTTCGATGGCCTTCTGCGACCACTGCATCATCAGATCGATCGAGGCGCTGCCGGATTGAGACCACTCATTCCAGATGTTGCCGGCAATACGCTCGGCTGCCTTTTCGTTGCGCTCGCGCTTCAGGTCGTTGAACAGCTGATCGAGACGGGCCTGCCTCGTCGTTGCCACCGGCGGCACGTCCTTGCTGGCCGGCGGCACGACAGCGTCATCCGCGCGCGCCAGGCCATAAATGGCGCTGGAAACAAGCAGAGACGTCAAAAATGCAAAAAGAATCCGCATCGCCGGACTCTAATCCCGGGCGGCGGAACGTCAAACTGAATTTGGCGTGAAAGGGCCGGCAGGCGGGCAACAAGCATCACTGGGCGAAGGCAACAGCCTCCAGCCCTAAAACTCAGCCCTGGCGTGCCTTGTAGCGCGGAGCGGTCTTGTTGATGATGTAGATACGGCCTTTGCGGCGAACCAGCTGGTTGTCGCGGTGACGCGCCTTCAGCGCCTTGAGCGAATTCTTGATCTTCATGGTCTTGCCTGTCGGTGTGGACCCGGTTCGGGTCGAAATTTTAAGGCGCGCCAGAAGACGCGCCTTTGAACTGTGGGTGGCTCATAAACGAGGAGCCTTGTCCGTGTCAACCGCAAGCGTGCTCCGTCTCTCCATATCATCAAATATCCGCCATGTCGGCCTTGCGGCATTGCGCGGGCTTCAGTCGGCTGGGATGATGCGCCCGCCATGAAGTGATTTGGGGATGGATATGCGCCGAATTTTCCTGTCCGCCTGCATTCTCGTGCTGGCGGGAGCCTCGGCTGCCCGCGCGCAGGAGTGCGACCGTAGCGACGACAGCCAGCAGATGATGAACATCTGCGCCGGCGAGGATTACCAGGAGGCCGACGCCAGGCTCAACAAGGCCTACCAGGATCTCATCAGCGCGGATGACGCCGACAGCAAGAGACTGCTGCAGGTGGCGCAACGCGCCTGGATCGCTTTTCGCGATGCAGAGTGCGCGCATTCCACCGCAGCCAGCGCGGGCGGTTCGATCCATCCGATGGAAGTTTCGCAATGCCTGGCCAGGCTGACCAATGATCGCATCGAGCAGCTCGCTGCCGCCGCCAATTGCGAGGAAGGCGATGCCAGTTGCGCCAGCCCTGACCAAGACGACAGCGACGACGTGCAGTAGGCCTGTTTCGGGGGTTAGGCGCGACGGCCGATCCTGGTGAAATGGCCCATCTTGCGGCCGGGGCGTGCCTCGGCCTTGCCATAGAGATGCAGCATCAGGTTCGGCTCGGCGAGCAGGGCTGGAACACGCAGCACATCGTCGCCGATCAGGTTCTCCATCACGCAATCGGAATGACGCTGGGGATTTCCAAGCGGCAGGCCGGCGACGGCGCGGATGTGCTGCTCGAACTGCGAAACGATGCAGGCCGCTTCCGTCCAGTGGCCGGAATTGTGGACGCGGGGCGCGATCTCGTTGGCCAGCAGGGAGCCGTCGGCGAGCACGAAGAACTCGACGCCGATGACACCGACATAGTTCAGCGCCGACAATATTTTAGACGCCGCTGCTCGTGCTGCTTCCGCCGTTTCGGGCCTTATTCGAGCCGGCAAGGTCGATGTGTGGAGAATGCCGTTGCGGTGGATATTCTCGGCCGGGTCGTAGGCTGCGACAGTGCCGTCGATGCCGCGCGCGGCGATCACGGAAATCTCGCGCTCGAACGACACGAAGCTTTCCAGGATCAGCGGCACATTGCCCATCGCCTCGCAGATGCCGGCGAAGCTGCCGGCTTTCATATTGCGGAAGACGCGCTGGCCCTTGCCGTCATAGCCCATGCGGCGCGTCTTCAGGATGCCGCTGCCATCGAACGCATTCAGCGCCGCCGTCAGCTCGTCATCATTGTCGACCGGGAGGAACCCCGCGGTGGCAATGCCGATGCCGTTGAGGAATGCTTTTTCGCTCACCCGGTCCTGCGCCACTTCCAGTGCGCGCGCCGGCGGATAGACCGGAACCTTGGCGGCCAGCGCGCTGGCGGCCGCAACCGGCACGTTCTCGAACTCGTAGGTGATGACGGAACTCGACGCGGCCAGTTCGGCAAGGGCTGCTCGGTCGTCATAGGGGGCCGCTATCTGCCGGTTGGCGACCTGCGCCGCCGGGCAATCCGCTTGCGGCTCCAGCACCACGGTGCGGTAGCCGAGACGGGCGGCAGCAATTGCCAGCATGCGACCGAGCTGGCCGCCGCCTATGATGCCGATGGTCGATCCGGGGGCCAGGCTCACGGCGTATCCGTCGGCTCGGTTGCGACCTTGGCGGTCTGCGCGGCGCGCCAGGCATCCAGACGGATGGCAAGCTCGTCATCGTTCAGCGCCAGCACGGCAGCGGCCAGAAGGGCTGCGTTGGCGGCACCGGCCTTGCCTATGGCCAGCGTCCCCACGGGAATACCGGCCGGCATCTGGACGATGGACAGCAGTGAATCCTGCCCGGAAAGCGCCTTCGATTCCACCGGCACGCCGAACACCGGCAGCGGCGTCATCGCAGCCGTCATGCCGGGCAGGTGCGCGGCACCGCCGGCGCCGGCGATGATCACCTTGTAGCCGGCCGCCTTGGCGCCCTTGGCGAAATCGTAGAGCCGGTCCGGTGTGCGATGCGCGGAGACGATCAGCCGCTTGTGCGGAATGCCGAGTGCTTCCAGCGTTTCGGCCGCATGGCGCATCGTCGCCCAGTCGGACTGACTGCCCATGATGATGGCGACATCGGCGCGTTGATCGTCCAAGTTCGTGTTTCCCGGCGACAAAGGCGCGCCTTAGCGGAATTCGCGCGAAGCCGCAAGGATCGGCGGCCGCCGCAGCGGTTTGGCAAGACGCAAACCATCCAGTCAGATGCCGTCGCGCTCGGCCTCTGGCGTCGAGACCAGCAAGGCCGACGCCGCATTGGCGGCGGTGACGGCCGCCCGCATGGTCTCCCCACGGGCAAGCGCCGCGGCCAGCGCACCGACGAATTCATCGCCGGCGCCATGCGTGCTGACGACCTTGACCGGGATGGCGGGCAGCGCGAAGGCCTCGCCGGTCCGATCACAGCAGGCGACACCTTCGCCGCCCGCCGTGACAATCGCGACAGGGCAAAGATCGGCCAGCAGCCGCGCGGCTTGCGCGGCACCGTCCAGGGTCTCGACCACCGCCATGCCGGCCAGGAACTCCGCCTCGATGGCGTTGACCACCAATATGTCGACCAGCGCGGTCAACTCGCCGGACAGTTTGCGCGCCGGGGCCCCGTTCAGCACAACACGGCCGCCTTGCGCCTTCGCCGCGCGTGCGGCAGCAATGTTGGCGCCTTCGGGTACCTCATTCTGCAACAGGAGCACTGCCGTTTGGGACACCATTTCGGAAGCAGCGGCAATATCGGCATCGCCCAGAGTGAGATTGCTGCCCGAGACGATCACCGCGCCATAATCGCCGCCCTGGTCGAAGATCGCCACGCTCATTCCGGAGCCGGCACCAGCGGCCACCCGCACGAAGCGGCGGTCGACCCTGGCGCGATCGAGATTGGCCAGCAACGCCCGCCCGAAATCATCGTTGCCAACCGCGCCAATCATCGCCGCGCGCACGCCGGCCCTTGCCGCCGAAACGGCCTGGTTGCCGCCCTTGCCGCCGCATTTCGGGTGCCAGGCATGGCCGGTCACCGTCTCGCCCTTGCGTGGGCGGTCGGGCGCGTCGACCATGATGTCGTAGTGCAGGCTGCCGAAGACGGTGACCAGCGGCGGTGTCGTCATGATCCCCGGTCTTTTCGCTTCGATGTCACCGCCGACATGGTGCGGCCGAGGTTGCGCTCCGCCGCCTGATAGTCGCGCTGCGCCACCGCGACGAACAGCGCATCGAGGATGTTGAGCTGGGCGATGCGCGCCGCCGCGTTCTCGCCCATTAATGGCGATCCCTGTGCGGTCGAGCACAGCACAATGTCGGCCACCGCAGCCAACGGCGAATTGTCGTAATTGGTGATGGCCAGCGTCCTTGCGCCGTTCTTGCGGGCCAGCTGGATGGCGTCGATGACGGCAGAGGTATTGCCCGAATGCGAGAAGCCGACGGCGATATCATCGCCGCCGAGCAGCGAGGCCGACATCAGCATCATGTGCGAATCGTCGTAGACGGATGCGCGAATGCCGATGCGCAGGAACTTGTGCGAGACGTCGCGCGCAATCTGCGCTGAGCCGCCGACGCCATAGAAATCCCGGTTCTTCGCACGGTAGAGAAGCTCGGCGGCGCGGTCGAAATCCTCGATGTCGAGGATCGCCAGTGTCTCCTCCAGTGCCTGGATGGAGGTGCGGAACACTTTTTGCACGATCTCGGCCGAACTGTCGTCGGATGACAGTTCCTGATGCATCTCGGCAGTCGGCAGGCGGCTGTATTCATAGACGGCGGTGCGAAAGTCGCGATAGCCGGAAAAACCGAGCTTCTTGGCGATCTTGACCACCATTGCCTCGGACACGCCGGCCTCCTCGGCGATCTGCTTCAGCGGGATGCTCTCGTCAAAGCCGCGCCGGCCAAAGACGGTTTCCACCACCTTCGCCTCCAGCGGGGTGAGATGCGGCATCATCATGCGGATCCGCGGTCCTACCGCTTTCAGGTCCAGCCCGCTCAAGGTCATCCACGCCCCCTCGTCACGCGATCGATAAGCATCGCGGCGAGGATTATAAGACCAGTTGCCAGAAGCTGATAGAAGGACTGCACGTTCATCAGCGTCAAACCGTTGCGCATGGCGCCGAGGATGACGGCGCCCAGGATGGTGCCGACGACGCTGCCCTTGCCGCCCATCAGCGAGGCGCCGCCGATGGCGGCAGCGGCGATGGCGTCCAGTTCCCAGAGATTGCCGAGGATGGGTTCGGCGGCACCGAGCCGGCCGATCAGGATCTGCGCGGCAAGGGCTGCCAGCAGGCCGGAGATCATGTAGGCGGCGATCTTGGTGCGGGCGATCGGCACGCCGGCGATGTAAGCGGCCTCCTCATTGCCGCCGACGGCGAGCAGATATTCGCCGAAGGGCGTCTTCTTCAAAACCACCCAGGCGACGATCGCCACACCGGCCACGATGACGACAGCCAGCGGCAGCCCGAATAGCGAGCCGTTGAAGACAGCGCGAAAGCCTGCCGGCAGGCCGAGCACCGGATTGCCGCCGGTATAGATCAACGCCAGCGCCCGGTAGGTGCTGAGTGTACCCAATGTGACGATGAAAGGCTGCAGCCCGACATAGGCGACGAGCACGCCGTTGATGAGGCCGCAGGCAAGACCAATGGCGAAGCCGGCGCCGATGGCCAGCGGAAACGGCACGCCAGCGACCATCATCGAGGCCGAGATGACGGCCGAGAGTGCTGCGGTCGGCCCGACCGACAGGTCGATGCCGCCGGAGATGATGACCAGCGTCATGCCCAGCGCCAGACAGGCATTGATGCTCGACTGCTGCAGGATGTTGATCAGGTTGCGCTCGGCAAAGAAGCCCGGCACCAGTGCTCCGAAGACGGCGAGGATCACGACAAGGCCGATCAGCGTGCCGGCATCGCGCATGGAAATCCCGCGCAGGAATTCAGCCCGTGGCTGCACCAGAGTGGTATCCGACATATTCTTCACCTACTGCCTTGCCGGCTGTGCGGCCGGCGTTTGTGTCTGCCGGATGGCGTGCGCCGCGATCGCCTGTTCGCTGATGTCGTCTCTGTGGAGTTCGGCCGCGATCGAGCCGTCGCGCATCACCAGCACGCGGTCGGCGAGCCGGATCACCTCGGGCAGTTCGGAGGAGACGACGATGACACCGTGGCCTTCCCGGGCGAGCTCCTCGATCAGGTGATAGATCTCCGCCTTGGCGCCGACATCGATGCCGCGCGTCGGTTCGTCGAACAAAAGGATGCGTGTTCCGGCCGCCAGCCAGCGGCCGATGATCGCTTTCTGCTGGTTGCCACCGCTGAACAGGCGGATCGGCCGGTCGAGCAGGAACGGGCGCAGATTGACGCGGCCCATCTGTTTCAACCGGGTGTGATCGATGAGGCCGCGCGACGCGAACACACCCATCGAAGCCAGCGCCATGTTGCTGGTGATCGAGCGCAGCGGCACGATGCCTTCGCGCTTGCGCTCCTCCGGCACCAGGCCGATGCCGGCGGCAATCGCATCGCGCGGGCTGGCGAAGCGCGTCGCTTTGCCGTCAATGGCGATCGTCCCGGCCGTGGCGCGATCCGCGCCCGCCAGCAGCCGCAAAAGTTCAGTGCGGCCAGAGCCGACAAGGCCGGCAATGCCGAGCACCTCGCCACGATGCAACTCGAACGACACATCGCGCACCTTCGTTGTCGAGGAGAGGCCGCGCGCACTCAACATCACCTCGTTCGAGGCGTGAGAGATATGCCGTTCCTGCGCCAGTTCGCGGCCAACCATCATCGCCACGACCGCCTTTTCCGACAGGCCTTTCAGGTCGACGGACTCGATGACCACGCCGTCACGCATGATGGTGGCGCGCTGGCAGATGCGGAACACCTCATCCAGCTTGTGCGAGACATAGACGACGGCGACGCCATCGCGAGCGAGACCGGTGATGAGTTGCGCCAGCCGTTCGAATTCGCTCGGCGTCAGGCTCGATGTCGGCTCGTCCATGGCGACGATGCGGGCGCGATCGAGCAGCGCGCGGGCGATCTCGACGATCTGCCGCTGCGCCACCTTCAGGGTTCCGAGGGGAGCGGCTGGGTCGATGGACGGATCGATGGCTGCAAGAGCCTCGGCGGCGCGGCGCTCCTGTTCCCGCCGGGCGACGAAGATACCGCCGCGCGTCAGCGGTTGGCCGAGGAACATGTTCTGGGCGACGCTGAGGCGCGGCACCTGCTGCAATTCCTGGTGGATCATGGCGACGCCCGCGGCACGCGCGGCGACCGGATTGGCAAGCGTCACCGGCTGTCCGTCGATGAGGACGCTTCCCGCCGTCGGTCTGTAGACGCCCGACAATATGCGGAGCAGCGTCGACTTGCCGGCACCGTTTTCGCCGAGCAGACCGTGGATTTCACCGGCACTGATCGAGAACGACACATCGTTGAGCGCCCGCACGGCCGGAAACAGCTTGGAAATGCCCTGGAATTGCAGCCGGGGTGACATTGGGTTCAATCTCCGGGCAACGGTGCCGGCCGGGAGCGAACTGCTCTGGCCGGCACCCGCCGATCGGCTTTACTGGCCCGCAGCGGCATCTTCGAGCAGGGCCTTGCGCGCGCCGGGTCCGGAATAGCGGTCGGCATTGTCCTTGGTGATCAGTGCCTGCGGCGTGGCAACGACGCGCGGCAGCTTTTGTCCAGCCACCAGCCGCAGCGCCGTTTCCAGAGCAACCTCACCGGTTAGCACCGGGAAGCTGTCGACCGTGCCGGTCAGTTCGCCGGCGCGGATCGAGGCATAGGCGTCGGAGATGCCGTCAGTGCCGAACACGACAACCTTGTCCTGCATGCCGGCAGCCTTGACCGCCTCGACAATGCCCAGTGCCATGCCGTCATTGTTGGCATAGAAGCCGATCAGGTCGGGGTGCTGCTGCAGGATGTTGACGGCCGCGTCATAGGAGGTCTGGCGGTCCCAGTTGCCGGGAACACTGGCGACGACCTCGAACTTGCCCCCTTCGGTGATGGTGGACTTGAAGCCATCGGTGCGCTGCACGGCTGCATAGACGCCGGCCTGGCCTTCGACGATGGCGACCTTGCCGCCATTCGGACGGTTCTTGATGAACCATTTGGCGACGCGCACGCCATTGTCGCGCTGGACATTGCCGACATAGTGCTCGGCCTGCGGGATGACTGCATCGTTGACGTTGACCACCGGCACATTGGCGGCCTTGGCCTGCTCCATGATCGGCTGCAGATTGGCGTCGGTCTGCGGCGAGACGAGCAGAACGTTGTAGCCCTGCGTGACCAGGCCTTCGGCAATGGTCAGCTGGCCGAGCTGGTCGCCTTCGCTCTGCGCCGCCTGATAGACGACGGGAATGCCGACCTTGTCGCCGAACGCCTTGTAGCCCTCGCCCAGCGAGCGCCAGTATTCATTGGTCAGCGTCTTGGAAACCGCGCCCGCCTTTGTGCCTTCGGGCAGTTTGGGGAAAGCGCCGAATTTGGCCTCGACCTGCGACCAGTCGATGCGGTCCTTTTCCGTATCGGAATTGAGCGGCGCGGGATCGGCGGAAAAGGCCGAGCCGATGGATAATGCCATCAGTGCGGCGGTAGCGGTGGCAAGCAGAAGTTTCATTGTATTCCTCCCTTGTTGAAAACGGCGATGGCTCGGATGCCTCAGCTGTCCGGCCCGAGCATGATTTCCTGGATGATGGCCTGCGACGTCACCGCGTCCTGGCTGTCCATGGCGGCGGACAGGCGATTGTCCTGCTCCAGCCGGTCGACGACGCGCAGCATGCGCTTGACAGTGGCGATGTTGACTTCGCATTCGCGCACCGGGTCGAGCCCGGTCATGTCGGGGAATGTGTCGAAATAGATGGCGCCAGCGTAACCGTCGCGGCGGATCTGCCTGAGCAGCTCGATGGTCTGCAGCGTGTGCACCGCGCCGACCATCAGGCCGTCATCGCGCTTGGCGTAGCCGTCGTTGAGGTGCACGCCGAGCAGCTTGCTGTGACGCGCCACCAGGGCTGCGGCAAAGGCCGGCTGCTCGTCGGCATAGAGCACATGGGCGAAATCGAGCGTGACGCCGAGATTGGGCAGGCCAACGTCACGGATCGCCAGCAAGGTCGTCGCTGCGTCCGGCATCAGGCTATAGGAACGCGGCTCATTGGGCTTGTATTCAAGGCTGATCTGGCAGTCGGGATCATGCGCGGTTACTTCACGAATCCCATCGACTTCGTGTTGCCAGAGCGTCGCATAGTCGGCCTGGAAGGCGTAATCGAAGCCGTCCTGGCCGAGCCACAGGGTCATCAGGCCGGCGCCGGCTTCACGCACGGCGTCGATGCCGGCCTTGGTCAGGTCGATGGCCTCGCGGCGTACCGCCGGGTCCGGATTGGTGAAAGCGCCGAGCTTGAAGGCCGGGTTGGAGTAGTAGCGCATGGCGAAGCCATTGATGGAAAGGCCGAGGTCGCCGAGTTTGCGAGCGATTTCAGCAGGCTTTTCGCCGACATGGTCGGGGTAGTTCAGATCGAGGTCGGTCAGTCCGGCAACCTTGGCGGCGCGTGCCGCCATCTGCAGCAGCGACGGCTTGCCGGAGAGGTCGGGCCATTCGGCCTGTGGGCGCGAGGCAAAGGAATTCAAGCGCGTGGCGAAGCGATTGGCTGTCATGATCGACCCTTCAATAGTCATAACTTCACACAGAAACAAATATTTGTAAAGTTATTGTTTTGAGGAGCGGTGAGCAGCCGCTGGGCCGCGGTTGCGGTCAGGACTGAGCCACGTAAAGGCGCGCCGCCAGTTTCCCGGCCGGCGTCGTAGGCTGGAGAATCCGTCGGGCGGTGAATCAGTAGCCGGGCAGGGCCGTCCTCATACCGCCGCCTTGCGGAAGCGGGCGACGAAGTCGTCGAGTTCGGGCCTCTCCATGTCGGAGGTCGCCCAGTAGGAGAAGGCGCCGTCGCTCCAGTGTACCAGCGAGAAGCCACCTGACGAAACGTCTTCGGGCTGGCTGGTGGCGCCGTCTTGCTGCGGTTCGGCGACCAGCGTGATCAGGTGCTCGCGGTGGCGGTAGACCAGCGCCGGCACCGGCCGACCTGATATCACCTCGACCCGGCCGCCGATGAGTGCGTAGCCATCCTGCGCGAGGTCTGGCGCCGGCGGCGATACGCCGATCCGGGCATCGAGCCATGGCTTGACCGTATGGCGGTCGGACGAAACGATGTCGATCGGACTGGCGGCGAGCAGGCTGCGGCGATGGCCGCTGGCGACCGCCGCGGCGAAACCGTCGGACGCGTTGTTGACCATCACCCATTGCGTCGCCCCGCTGGCCAGCACCGCGCTGATCATGATCGACGCGGCTAGTGCGCGCCAGTCGAACGGGCCGAAGGTCCGCGACGAACCTGTCCTGGCGTCCCGTCTCCGGCCGCCCCCGACTGACGCCGCGATCAATCCTGGTTGCGGCGACGGCGTGCCCCGCTGCGGCTCGGCCGCTTCGTCTTGTGCCGGTTGCGCCGTGCCTGTCGCACCAAGTGCGGCAATGCGCGCCCGAAAGGCATCGCTGACATCGGGGCGCGGCAGGCGGCCGAGCGCGCCCTGCAAGGCAATGATGCGGGCATGCTCGGCGGCCAGCGCCGGATCGGCGGCGATGCGCCGCTCCACCGCCAGTGCGGCCGCTGCATCGAGTTCGCCATCAATGAGGGCGTGGATCATCAGCCGCATGACCTCGGGATCGTTGGGCAGCCCGTCGTCATGATTGGTCATGGCGCTCTCCAAGTTCAGACACAAGCAGGCCGCGGGCGCGGGCCAGCCGCGACATCACCGTGCCCATCGGTACCTCCAGAATGGCCGCCACCTCGCGGTAGCTGAGACCGTTGATGTCGCGCAGCACCAGCGTCTCGCGAAATGGCTGCGGCAGTGCTGCGATCGCCGCCTCAAGTGCCGCCGTATCGGCCCTGGCGATCAGGCTCGCTTCGGGGCCGTCCTGGTTGGGCAGGCTGGTGCCGTGTGCCGCCGCCATCTCGTCGAGATCGCCGAGGTCGCCGACGGCCAGCATGCCGCGCGGCCGGTTGCGCGACATCCAGGTATAGGCGGTGTTGCGCACGATGGTCAGCAGCCATGCGCGGGCATTGCCGCCGGCATATCCGGCGATGCCGGCATGTGCCTTCACGCAGGCCTCCTGCACCACATCCTCGGCATCGGTGGCGTTGCCGGTCAGCCAGCGGGCGAGCGCAAGCGCATCACCAAGATGGGGCAGCACCACCTCGCCGAAGCGCTCGGCCAGGGCCTTTTCGCTCAACACCGCAGCATGCTCCGGCACTCCCGGCAGGTTCTGCCACGCCCCTTCAGGGAGCGACGGTGATCTTGCCCTGCATGTGCGGGTGAAGCCCGCAGAAATAGGCAAAGTCGCCTGCTTTGGTGAAGGTGAATTCATATGTGTCACCGGTGTCAAGCGCCTTGGAGCGGAAGGAGGAATCGTTGGCGACGACAAGATGCGGGATGTCGTCGTCGTTTCTGAAGATCACCCTGGTGCCGGGCTTGACCGTCAGTTCGTGTGGCGTGAAGGCGAAGTTCTCTATTTTGACCATCGGCGCATCGACCGCCGCGCGCAGCGGCTGACAGGTTCCCGTGGTCAGGGTGAAAGCGGTGAGGATCGCGACCATGTGCCGGGCCGGAAGGCGAATGCAGAGCATGATGATTTCCTTTGCCGTCCAGGCTCAAGCCAGCGTCGAGTCGATGATGGCGAGATCCTGCCCACCTTGCTTCACGTTGACGCTGCTGGTGCCGAGCAGGCCGCGCAGTTGCCCGGCCGGCACCGTCATCGGTCCGGGCGAGGCGGCGGTGCCCGGCGCCGGCTGCGGGAAGGCAGTCGAGCGCGCGGTGTGGAAGGTGACGTTGCCTTCCACCTTCTGCATGATCTGGTGGATGTGGCCGTTGAGCACGGTGACCGAGCCGAAGCGCTTGAGCAGGCCGAGCGCCTGGGCCGCGTCGTCGGTGCCCCAGCCCCATTCGGGATAGACCGCCCACAGCGGGATATGAGCGAAGACGACGATCGGGGTCGACGCGCTGACGGCCTTCAGGTCGTCCGCCAGCCAGGCCAGCTGCTCGGGGCCGAGATTGCCGAGCCCGCCGGCCTTGAGGTTGACGACATTGACCAGCGCCACGAAATGCACGCCGTTCTGGTCGAACGAGTACCAGCCGGCGCCCCTGGTGCCCTTGCCGTAGCGGTCGAGATAGGCTTTGCCGTTGCCGTCGTCGATCAGATCGTGCTCGCCCGGCACGTAATGCACGTCGAAGCCGGCGCCGCCGATGATCTCAGCCGCATTGTCGAACTGTGCTGGCTTGGACAGATGGGTGATATCGCCGGTGTGAATCATGAAGGCGGGTTTTTGCGGCAGCGCCTTGATCTTGCCCATCGCTTCCTTGAGCGTGTCGATGGCATGCGGGTTGGCCGCCTTGTCGAAGCCGATATGGCTGTCGGATATTTGCAGGAAGGTGAACCCGGTGGCCATGGCTTCGGCAGCTTGTGCGGCCCCGAGCAGGTTGAGCGACACCGGTATGCCGCCTGAAATCGTCCACAGCACACCGGTGCCGGCCCAGATCATGCATTCCAGCGCATGGCGGCGGCTGATGCCGTCGCGCCCGCTCTCGTCGTCGTGGTGATGGGTCATGTCGGTCTCCTCAACGCCGGGAGTGGCGTATGCTGAGGAGACTCTGGATGGCTGCGGTTTATTCCCGGCTGGGGAGGATCCGGCCGTTCACGGTCGCGTGATGGCGCGCACTGACCGCGACCGGCGCATTTTCAGGTGGTGGTCTACCTGGCGTTTCAATCCGGCCAGCGCAAGACACCGGAAGAATCCTTGCGGGCAGGCTTCATGGCATCGGCGGGCCGCTCGGCTGTGGTCAAGATGGCGCGCAGCCGTTCGGCGACGATCTCCGCCTCGCCGGGATGAAGATTGCAGGGGTCGAGGAAGAAATGGCCGCGCTCCACCTCATGGTTGCGCACGACGATCGGCGGCGCGCCCGTAGCCAATGCGGAGGCCAGACCGGCCGCCGTGAACCGGCTCTCGGGCAATACAAAGATCTGCAACCGATCCAGCGGGTTGGCGGTGGGGTCGGGGATGATCTGCGCGACGATGCCCGGCAGCCCCTGCAACGCATCCTTCCACAGGTTCAGTGCCGCTTCTTCGCGCCGTCGGATGCCGGCATGGTCGCGCTTTTCCCAGGCTTCCAGTGCGGCCATGGTGCCGGCGATGCTTTCCTTGCCGACCTTCATGGCGCGCGCGACACCGCGGTTCTGCAGATAGGCGGCTCGAACCAGATCCTTGCGCCCGGTGACGATGCCGCTGGTCGGTCCGCTCAGGAATTTATGTCCACTGTAGATGACGACGTCGGCACCGGCCGCAAGGAAGCCGCGCAGATCATATTCGGAGGCCGCATCGACGATCACCGGGACGCCTCTGGCGTGGCAGATCTCGCAGAATTCCTCTAGGGACAGCATGCCGTACTGCACGGTGTGGTGGGCGACGACATAGAGTCCTGCCGCCGTGCGATCGTTGATCGCCTCACGCACATGGTAATCCTGCGTAACGCTGACGGTGCCAGCCGGCACGACCTTTGCGCCGGCCAGCCGGACCGACTGATCGATTGGCGCGCCGTAGTTGACGATGTGGCCGAGCTGGACGATGACCTCCGACTTCAGCCCTTCGGTGTCGTCCGGCAGTCGCTCGATGGCGAGCAGGTTGGTTCCCGTCATTGAGCCGGCAATCGCCATGGTGATGCCGCTGGCGCAGCAGGCGGTGATGAAACCGGCCTCGCCGCCGGTGAGGCGCGCAACGATCGTGCTTGCGGCACGCTGCAGATCGTCCATCTCCACCCATTGCGAGGCCATCTCCGCCATGGCGCTGATCGCTTCAGGCACGATGATCGATGCGCCGAGCGCTGTCATCGTGCCGGAGACGTTGATGATCGGGCGAAGACCGAGTCGTTCGCGGATGGTGGTGTTGGAGCCGTCGGTGGAAGTGGTTTTCATCTCTAAGATTCCATTTCTAACGGGTCAGGCGGCGATCTCGATGACCGCCTCGATTTCGACGGTGATGTTCCCAGGCAAGGAGCCGACGCCGATCGCCGAGCGGGCATGGCCGCCGATGGTGTCGAACACATCGGCGAACAGATCGGAACAGCCATTGACCACCTTCGGGTGGTCGCTGAAGGTTGGTATCGCGTTGACAAAGCCGAGCAGCTTGACGATGCGCACGATCCGGCAAAGATCGCCAGTGGCTGCGTGCATGACGGCCAGCAGGTTAAGGCCGGTGAGACGGGCATGGCCATAGGCCTCTTCGACGGTGACATCATCCCCCACCTTGCCGGTGAACAGCGTGCCGTCGGTCCGCAGCGGCCCCTGGCCGGACAGGAAGATCAGCCGGCCGCTTTCGGCATGGGTGACGAAATTGGCGATCGGGGTCGGCGGCTCCGGCAGCGTCAGGCCCAGCGCGGCGAGCCGGATATAAGGCGTCATGAAAGAAGGCTCCTTGCGACAGCGCTCGCTGTCCCGTTTAGAAATGCGAGGCGCGGAAACGTGCCAGGAAGGTGCGCAGGCGCTCATTGTCAGTGTCCGCCGCCAGGATTTCGGCGGGTGGACCTGCCGCGCTGACGCCGCCGTCAGCCATGAAGACGATGCGGCTCGAGGCATCGCGGGCAAAGGCCATTTCGTGCGTGACCATCACCATCGTCATGCCGTCCTCGGCCAGGCTGCGCACGACCTCGAGCACTTCGCCGACCAGCTCCGGGTCGAGCGCGGAGGTTATCTCGTCGAGAAGCAGGATCTTCGGCCCCATGGCTACGGCGCGAGCGATGCCGACACGCTGCTGCTGGCCGCCGGACAGTTCGGCGGGCAGACTATCGGCCTTGTGGGCGAGGCCGACCCGGCCGAGCCAGTGTTCGGCGATCGTGCGGGCCTCCGCACTGCTCTTGCCGCGCACCTTGGTTAGACCAAGCATGATGTTGCGGGCGGCTGTCAGATGCGGAAAGAGGTTGAAGCTCTGGAACACCATGCCGGTCTCGGCCCGCATGGCGGCCAGATCGCGTTCGCTGCGGCGCTGGCGGGCTCCGGCTTCGCGAAAGCCGACCTCTTTGCCATCGATGCGAATCGAGCCGCTGTCGTAGCTTTCGAGGAAGTTGACGCAACGCAGCAGTGTGGTCTTGCCGCTGCCCGAGGGACCGATGACCGTCACCACTTCGCCGCGCGCCACCTGCAGGCTGACCGAACGCAGAACCTGGACTGTTCCAAAGGCTTTGGAAACGTCGCGGATGTCGAGAAGCGCCGGGGTGTCGTTCGAACCTGTGGACATTGCTAATCCCGAATGAAGGAGAAACGCCGCTCGAGCCGGCGGCTGGCCAGCGAGAGGGCATAATTGACCGCGAAATAGATGAGCGCGCCGAGTAGGTAGAGCGGCATCGCCTCATACGTGCGGCCGATGACCTGGTTGATGGCCTGCATCAGATCGGTGATGCCGAGCAGCGACACCAGCGCGCTGCCCTTGACCGCGTCGGTGACGCCATTGATCCACGGCGGCAGGAAACGCCTGAACGCCTGCGGGAAGATGACGTAGGTGAGGCGCTGGCGAAAGGTCAGTCCGATCGCCATTGCGGCCTCGGACTGACCCTTCGGAATGGAGCCGACCGCACCCCTGAGATATTCGACGACCTGCGCCGTCTTGAACAGGGTCAGCGCTAGCACGGCGGCCCAGAAGGACGGCAGATGAAGCCCGACGGCCGGCAGGCCATAATAGACAAAGAAGATGAGCACCAGGATTGGTATGCCGCGAATGGTATCGCTGAAGATGCGCACCGCCCATTGCAGTGGCATGGGGCCATAGACGAGACCGACGCCCATGATCACGCCAGCGATCAGGGAGAACACCACGACAAGCAAGGATACCCATAGTGTCAGGGCAAAGCCCTGGGCGAGGAAAGGCAAGGCATAGGCGATTTGGGTCAGCATGTCAGCGCGCCGCCCTGAACCGGCGTTCGACAAGCCGAAGCGCAAAAAGCAGTATGTAGCCGGTAAGCAGGTACATCGCCGTCACGACGAGATAGACCTCGACGATCCGGAACGTGTTGAAGTTGATCCACTGGGCGCCATAGGTCAGTTCCGGCACCGAGATGACCGAGGCGACGGACGTGTCCTTGAACAGCGATATGAAGGTGTTGGACAATGCCGGCAGCGTGATGCGCAGCATCGTCGGCAGGCGCACGTTGAGCAGCCTTTGCCACGGCGTCAGGCCGATCGCCTTGCCGGCGTCCAGCTGTCCGCGCGGAACCGCCTCGAGCCCGGAACGGAACACCTCGACCAGATATGCGCCGCTGTAGAGCGAGAGCGTGACGACAAATGAGGTCGGCGCGCTGTAGGCGAGATCGACCACCGTCGGCAGGCCGTAGAAGACGAGATAGACGAGCAGGATCAGCGGCACGTTGCGGATGAATTCGACATAGGCGGCGATGATGGTGCGCACCACGCGCCCGGCCGAGACGTACCAGACCGCCAGGACCAGGCCGATGACGATGCCGATGGCGATCGAGATGACGGCGAGTTCGAGACTGAGCAGCAGGCCGCTCCACAGCTTGTCGAAATGCCGCCAGATCAGATTGAAGTTGAGGGCGTAGCCCATGCGTCCGCCTCGGTTGCCGCAGGCCTCAGGGAGGCGGAAGGGCGCTGGATACGCCCTCCCGCCTGATGCTGGTCAAATGGCTGGGAAGCCCGGATGGCGCGCCGGAGGCTCCTGTCCGAAATAGTCCTTGAACGCGGCGTCGTAGAGGGCATTTTCGTGGCCGAACATGGCGATGGTGAAAGTTGAGTTGACGAAAGTCAGCCAGTCAAGGTCGCCTTGCCGCAGAGCCGCGCCATAAAGCATGCTTAGCCAGCTCTTGCCCGCATCGAAATATTTGTCCGGATTGCGCGAGGCGAGCCAGCGCACCGTGGACAGATCGACGGCCGCGGCGTCGACGCGTTTCGATTCCAGCGCCTGCAGCACGTTGGCCTGGGTATCGATCTGCATGACCTGACACTCGGGCAGCACCGAATGCACCTGCGCTTCGGCATCGACATTCTGCAGGATGGAGATGCGCGTTGCGGCGCCGCCGGCAAGCAGCTTGTCGAAAGTCTTGTTCTCGGCGGTCGGCAGGCTCAGCAAGGCAACGCCCTCGACATAGTAAGGCCGGGAAAAATTGACCAGCTGCGAGCGCTGGGCGCTCATGGTCATGAACTGGATGGTGATGTCGACCTTGTTGGTGGTCACGTTGGGGATGCGCTGTGCCGGATCCTGCATGACGAATTCGACCTTGGTCGGATCGTCGAAAAGGCCCTTGGCGAGAATGCGCCCCATGGTGATGTCCATGCCGACCAATTCGCCGGCATCGTTCTCAAAGTGCCAGGGTGCGTTGGTGCTGCCGGTACCGACGATCAGCTTGCCGCGATCGAGCACGGTGCGCAGCAGGCTGTCGGACGCTGCCTGGGCAGCGGCTTTCTGGGCATCGACGGTTGCCAGCACGCCAGCCGTGGCCAGCCCTGCCATTCCAAGTTTCAGAAAATCACGTCTTCCGGATGTGTCGTTCACGGCGACCTCCTTTCGTGTTGTGTTCCCCTTGTGCACAGGCAAGACACACGTCCGGTGATTTTGTCTCTTACAAGAGACGAGTGTATCCTGTACAAGACAGATATTAACACCGGGAATCGACAATGCAAGATGGCAATACCTCCGCGATTTCAGCCGACGAGAAAATCTCGGGCTCCCGTGAAAAGGGACTCAACCGGGTGCTCGAGATTCTGGAGTTTCTTCACACGACCCAGCGGGCGATCGGCATTGGCGACCTTGCCAAAGGGGTGAATGCACCCCGTTCGACGACCTATACGCTGGTGCGGTCGCTGGTCGATGCGGGCCTGCTGGAATTGGAAAGCGACGGCAATCGCGTCTATTTCGGCAAGAAGCTCTATCTCTATGGAATGGACTATGTGCGGGGCAACGACCTCCTCAGACGAGGGCGTCAGGAGGTCGACAATCTATCGCGCGAGACCGGCGAGACGTCCGAACTGTGCATGCTGCAGAGCGGTCGCTACACGATCGTCCACGCGAGCCCAGGCACCAGGCCTTTTCGCATCAGCTCTGCCACCGGCCTGCAGATACCGCTGCCCTGGACGGCCTCGGGGCGACTGCTTCTGGCGGGGTTGGACAGGGCTGAAATCGAAGCCATGGTGTCGGACGACGATCTCGTGCTGCCCGACGGTCGCAAACTGCGGCTTGACGATTTTGTCACTGACATCGCGAAGGCGCGAGTCGCCGGCTATTGCGTCACCTCGGGCCTGGTCGATGCCTATACGAAATGCCTTGCCGCGCCGGTCTTTTCGGCGCCGGGCAAGGTCGAGGCGACGATGTGCCTGGTGGTCCCCATCGACACGTCCGAGGAGCGGACCGGCGAGCTCATCGGCCTGCTGCGTGATCGTGCTGCGAGACTTTCGACCGCCGGATAGGCGCTCGAAAGCGTACGCGCCCTTCAGGCAATGATGTCGGGAATGATCTTGTCTTCCAGCGCCATCAGCCGGTCCTTGAGGAACAGCTTCTTCTTCTTCATGCGCTGGATCTGCAGTGGATCGCAGGCCATGGCGATCATCGCGTTGATGGCCGCATCGAAATCGGCATGCTCCTGCTTCAGCCGGGAATATTCGAGCCGGATATCAGCCTGTTCCTGATCGGACATTATCTACCGTCTGCACGTCTGCGGCGCCCAAAAATGGGCCTGATTGGGCGGGGCCGGTGGGATTTTGCAACCGGCGCGCAGCCCATATCACATTTCACATTGTCGTGGAATGCTACCACGGATCATTCGACATCGCTGCCGGAAGGTGACACACTGTCATCATGCCGTCACAGAAGCGAACCTGCGGTGGACGCGCCATGACGGCTGCAATCGAGGAAACCATGAAAGGGAGAACCAATCATGTCTCTTGCATCCCATCTTGATGAGTTGCAGCGGAAACACGGCGACATCGAACGTGAAATCGATGATGCGATGAACCATCCATCGGTCGATGACCTCGAAATCGTGAATCTCAAGCGACGCAAGTTGGCACTCAAGGACGAGATTGAAAAACTCAGAGGGAAACCGACCACGCATTGATGCCCTCCTGACATAGCCGCTCACCGTCCGCGGCTTCTTTTCCCGGCGGGTGCCATCCGCCGGCCTGGGAGGTTTTGATTTCCGGCACTGGGCCATCAGCCTGAGCCGGATTTCCACCCGGCTTAATTTCCGCTTCGGCCGTCGCCGGATTTCGCCAGATCATCGATTGTTTCTGGTCCTTGGCGGCGGGTCGATTCCGGCCAGTGGCGACCTGTCGCCATTGACAAGCCATCTTTGCTCATCCACCTCATGCCCGGACTTTAGCGCATCGCCCGGGGCGCCCTCTGTCGTCCAAGGGGACGTTCGGCGCTCCAGAGACAAAAGGCTGGCCGGCATGACCGGATATTTTTCCTCTCCTTTCCCTCGCCGCACCTCGGTCGGCGTCGATGTCGGCGGCGTGGTCGTCGGCGGCGGAGCGCCCATTGTCGTGCAGTCGATGACCAATACCGATACGGCCGATATCGACCGGACAGTTGCGCAAGTTGCAGCACTTCACCGGGCGGGCTCCGAGATCGTGCGCATCACCGTCGATCGCGACGAGAGCGCCGCCGCGGTGCCGCGCATTCATGAGCGGCTTCAGCGGCTTGGCATCGACGTGCCGCTGGTCGGCGATTTCCACTATATCGGCCACAAGCTTTTGGCAGACCATCCGGCCTGCGCCGAAGCGCTGGCCAAATATCGCATCAACCCGGGCAATGTCGGCTTCAAGGACAAGAAGGACCGGCAATTCGGGGCGATCGTCGAGATGGCGATCAGACACGACAAGCCGGTGCGCATCGGCGTCAACTGGGGGTCGCTCGATCAGGAACTGCTGACCCGGCTGATGGATGACAACCAGGACAAGGGATTTCCGCTGACGGCGCAGGAAGTGACGCGCGAGGCGATCGTGCAATCGGCGATCCTGTCGGCCGAGCTGGCGGAAGAGATCGGCCTTGGCCGCGAGAAAATCATCCTGTCGGCCAAGGTCAGCGGCGTGCAGGACCTGATCGCCGTCTATACCGAGCTAGCCACCCGCTCCAACCATGCGCTACATCTCGGCCTCACCGAGGCAGGCATGGGCTCGAAAGGCATCGTGGCTTCGTCGGCTGCCATGGGCATCCTGCTCCAGCAAGGCATCGGGGATACCATCCGCATCTCGCTGACGCCGGAGCCGAACGGCGACCGCACACGCGAGGTGCAGGTGTCGCAGGAATTGCTCCAGACAATGGGGTTCCGGCAGTTCGTGCCGATCGTCGCCGCTTGTCCCGGATGCGGCCGCACGACCTCGACCGTGTTCCAGGAACTCGCCCAGAACATACAGGCGGATCTGCGGAAAAACATGCCGGTGTGGCGCGAAAAATATCCTAGCGTCGAGAACCTCAAGGTCGCGGTGATGGGTTGTATCGTCAACGGCCCGGGCGAATCCAAGCATGCCGACATTGGCATTTCGCTGCCCGGCACCGGCGAGACGCCGACAGCGCCTGTCTTCATCGACGGCAAGAAGGCGGCGACGTTGCGCGGGCCCTCGATCGCTGCGGATTTCGAGAAAATGGTCGCCGACTATATCGAGCAACGGTTCGGCCGCGGCAAGGCCGCGGCCGAGTGAGCCCATGCCGAAACTCTACTCCGGCGGCCACCTGAAGGCGTCTGCTGCGCTTCCGGTGCTCACGGACCAAATGTCCGCTGCGCGCGTCGCCGGGGCGACCACGAAGCCACCATCACCTGGCTCGCCGGAGCGACTTTCGGCACGGGCTCAGCGCTCGATGCAGCGTTTCCTCGGGGCTACGTTGGTTCTGCTTTGCGCCTTGGGTTGGTCGACGCTGGTTCAGGCGGATCCGCCGCAATCGGCCAAGCAACGGCTGATAGGCGAGGTCTGCAACCTGATCCAGGCGCATGCCGACCAGAATGGTCTGCCCAGGGATTTCTTCGCCCGGCTGATCTGGAAGGAAAGCCGTTTCGATCCCAACGCCGTCAGCCCGGTTGGCGCCGAAGGCATCGCCCAGTTCATGCCGGGCACCGCCAAGATGCGCGGGCTGGCCAATTCCTTCGACATCAACCAGGCGATCCCGGCATCGGCGAAATATCTCGCCGAAATGAAAACCGGCTACGGCAATCTCGGGCTGGCGGCTGCCGCCTACAATGCCGGCGAAAGCCGGGTGTCGCGCTGGCTCAGCTCCGGCGGCTTCCTACCGATGGAGACCGAAAGCTATGTCTTCGACATCATGGGCGAGCCGGCCGACAAGTTCACCGACCGGGCCTATGCCGGAAAGATCGAGCCGCTCGACGCAAAGGCGGACTTTGACTACGCCTGCCGTAGGCTACCGGTGATCATGTCGCAGACGGTGGCGATGGCCTCGATCAACATAAAACCGTGGGGCATCCAGGTGGCCGGCAACTTCCGCCGCAGTGCCGCGATCAACCAGTGGCTGCGGGTAAGAAGCCGGTTCCCGGCCCTGCTCAGCGGGCATGATCCGGTGGTCAGCCGGGTGCGCACCCCGATCGGCCGGCGCGGCATCTACGCGGTCAGGATCGGTGTCGATGACCGTGCGGCCGCCAATGTCATCTGCCAGAAATTGCAAAGCATCGGCGGGGCGTGCGTGGTGGTTCGCAACCGGTAGCGACAAATGCGACGAATTTATTTCGAGCTCTCGTCGCGCGCCCATTCGGTTGAGCAATGGCTCGGCAGTTGGCAAGGAGATCCTTATGTTGCGACCTCGCCGGAAATCATCCCGGTCGGCCGACTGCGTTGATCCTGCAAGCCAGTACCAAGGCCTGCCTCAAGCAATCTTAGCTGCCACCGTCTCGCTGAGCCAGGTACCGATCTTGGTGCCGAGGCGGTCGGGTGAAACCGGCTTCGGCAGATAGTCGTCCATTCCGGCTTCGATGCACTTGTCGCGATCGCCCTTCAGCGCATGCGCGGTGACGCCGATGATCGGTATGTGGGTGCCCGTCGACATCTCTATCGTCCGGATGGCGCGGGTTGCTTCGTAGCCGTTCATTTCCGGCATCGAGACGTCCATCAGGATCAGCTTGGGGCGCAGCGCCCTGTACATCTCGACCGCCGTGCGGCCGTTGCCGGCGATGCGGTAGCTGAGCCCAAGGCCGTTGAGGATCTGGCCGAATACCAACTGGTTCACGTCATTGTCCTCGGCAATGAGGATGTCGATCGGTCCATTCGGCGTGGCCGATTCCGGCACCACCGCGACCGGCATCGCCGGGCCGCGGATGACAGTGAAGGCAGGTGGTGCCGCCGGGGGAGCCGGCACGATCGGTTCGCGGACGAACTGCGCCTTGCCGACCTGCGAGCGGGCCCTCTGGACGACCGAGATAACGGTGCCGAGCAGGACCGCGGAGCGGGCCGGCTTGGTCAGGTGCGCGGCGATGCCGAAGTCGATGATCATCTTGCCGAAATCGACCTGGTCGACCGAGGTCAGCAACACCACCGGGATGGAGGACAGCCTGCTGTCCAAGGCGATGGCTCTGGCGACGTCGGCGCCGTTCATGCCCGGCATCTGGTAGTCGAGGATGATGCAGTCGACGGCGGCGCCCAACTGAAAGGCGCGATCGAGGAAGGCCAGGCCTACGGCGCCGCTTTCGGCGGCGGCACAATCGAAGCTCCAGCTTCTGAGCTGCTCGAGCAAGATTTCGCGGTTGACCGGATTGTCGTCGATGACCAGCACGCGCGCGCCGGTGACGTCGACCGGCACGATCTCGTCGCGAGCCCCGGCCTGATGCGCCGGCAGTGGCACCGCGAACCAGAACACCGAGCCGCGGCCGATCTCGCTCTCGACGCCGATCTTGCCTGCCATCAGGTCGACGAGGCGGGCGGCGATGGCAAGGCCAAGGCCGGTCCCCTCGTGGCGGCGGGTCGATGATCCGTCGACCTGGGCGAATTTTTCGAACACGTTCTGCAGTTTCTCGGCTGGTATGCCGATGCCGGTGTCCTCGACGCGAACCTTGAGCTGGACCACGTCGTTGACGATCTCGCCGCCGACATCGATCAGCACGTGACCCTTTTCGGTGAACTTCACCGCGTTGCCGAGCAGGTTTGTGACGATCTGCCGGAACCGGCCGGCGTCGCCGACGACATGGGCCGGCAGCCGCGGGTCGACACGCACGATCAGTTCGAGGTTCTTTTCGGCGACGCGCGCCGAGACCAGCGTCGCCACATCCTCGACCGCCTCGGAGAGACGGAAGGGAGCGGGGTCGAGGGTGAGTTGCCCGGCATTGATCTTCGAGAAATCGAGGATATCGTTGATGATGGTGAGCAGTGCATTGCCGGATTTGACGATGACGTCGGTGAAGGTCTTTTGGCGCGCCGTCAGGTCGGTCTTGGCCAGCAGTTCAGCCATACCGAGCACACCGTTCATCGGCGTACGGATTTCATGGCTCATATTGGCCAGGAATTCCGACTTGGCGCGGTCGGCGGCCTCGGCCTTGAACAGGGATTCTGCGGATTCGGCAAAGGCGCGGCGGATTGCCACTTCCATCGGGCGGAAAATCCAGAAGGCGACGATGGCAAGGGCCGCGAACAGGATGGCGCTTGCCCACAGCAGCAGCCTGTCGCTGGAGGCGTCTGCCAGATGGCGTTCATCATCCATTGCGGTGCGGACGCGGACCAGCATGGGCTGGGCGAACAGGTCGTTCTGGTTGCGGATTTCGCGATAGCTCCACTCATCGACTTTCTGCGCCACCGACATCAGGTTGAAGTTGCGCACCATGTCGCGCGGCGACCAGAACAGGTCGCCATTGACGGAAGCCGATTGGAGCTCGTTGGCAGTCTTGGTCGACAGCCGCGGCTTGATCGCCGCAAGCTGCGCGGTCAGCGACTCGATCTCGCCGGTCAGGCGTTCCGAATGGCCGCGCGCCGATGAGGTCAGCGCATCGCGTGTCTCCGCCCGCCAGGCGGTGCCGGTCGTCTCGGCAAAGCTGGTCGCGTTGCGCAGGTCGCGGGTGAAGACGACGAGATTGCTGCTCAGCGCATCGATGTCACGGCGAAAGGAATTGACACGATCAAGCGCAACCACGATTGCCACGGAAGCCAGCGCGAAGATCAGCAACCCTGAAATATAGCGAACCCGGACTGACCGGATGAAGGACGAATATTCCGGCATGCGCAACCCCAACACATACGCACCATTTTAATGATCGGGATTACGCTTCATTTACATTAAAATTTCGTGTGGATAGCCGAGCCGCGCGAACAGCCGGATGGATGACAGCTTTTGACCTGACAATCCTTGCGCAACGAAAGCCTGTCGCGTCTGAACGGATTCAGACGATCCGCTTCAGGTCTTCGTTTTGATGCATGTCGTTCTCGCAAAACCGAGCAGACTTTTGAGCGACATGCATCAGGCTGCCGTCACGACGAGGGCGCGGATGCGGCCACTCACCGGACCTTCCCCGAACCGTTTCCCCATGGCATTTGCAACGTGTCGCGTCGCCTCCTCCAGCGAGCCGCCGCGCGCCTCGATCTCGGCACGCAGGAGTGTGCCCTGGCAATAGGCCGCGGCCGCTTCATACGGCGACGGAGCGGCACTCACGGCACCCAGAGCCTCGATGCTGACATCGTGGAAGCCTGCCGCATGCACGTCGGCGCGGATGGCGTCCGCATTGTGATAGCCGTGCGGCGTTCTCGCCAAGAAGCGAGGCGGATCGGCGGGGAAGAGAGTGCCGAGCGCTCGCGTCACTTCTTCGGCGAACTCGTTCTCTTCGATGGCGCTCCAGACGTTGAACACGAAATGCCCGCCCGGCCGCATCACCCGCCGGGCTTGTCCATAGGCGGCCACCCGATCGGGGAAGAACATCGCGCCAAATTGGCAGACCACGGCGTCGAACCATGCGTTCTCGAAGGGCAGCGCCTGGGCGTCGGCCTGTTGCCAGGTGATACGAGGATCGTCCGCCATCCGCGTGCGCGCGTGGTCGAGCATGGGCTGGTTAAGGTCGGTCGCAATTATGCGTGTCGGCGCCGGCAGCTTTGCTGCGAGTGCACGTGTCACCACACCGGTGCCTGCCGCCACTTCGAGCACCGATTGTGGTTCGAGCTTGGCCACCCGCTCCGCCAGATCCCGAGCATAGGGCTCGAAGATCAGCGGCACCATTGCCCGGTCGTAGACTTCGGGAATGGAACCGGCGAACAGCGTGTCGGTTGTCGACATGGCATCTCTCCAACTGTGTCCGCACCGCGTCGTGGCCGTGTGGATGGCAAAGCCGTACCGATCCTCTGCTTCGACAGGCTTCCGCTCAAGTTCTATTTCTGAAACGGGCGGCAGAGGATGACCGTCCTTCAATCAGCCCGATGTCCTGGGTTTGCCCCAACCTCAACTGTTCCGCGCCGCCACGAACGTCGCCGCTTCCCTCAGAAGCTTGGCGCCGTCGCCATAGGGCTCAAGCAGTGCATGGGCCTGTTCGACGAGGCCGTGAAGCTGGCTGCGTGCCCAATTCGCACCGTGCAGCGCCACCAGCGTCGCCTTGCCGGCGGCGGCGTCCTTGCCGGTCGCCTTGCCCATCTGGCTGGCATCGGCGGTCAGGTCGAGCAGGTCGTCGGCGAGCTGGAAGGCAAGTCCAATCGCGGAGCCGAATTCGGCCAGCCGCTCACGGTCCTCGGCGGGAGCGCCGGCAATGAGTGCACCGGCCTCGCAGGCAAAGCGGATCAGCGCGCCGGTCTTCATCGCCTGCAGCCGGATGATGCCGGCCTCGTCCGGCGGTGTCTGTTCAGCTTCGAGGTCGAGCTTCTGGCCACCGACCATGCCGCCAGCCCCGGCCCCGCGGGCCAACGCGAGCACCAGTGCTATCCGCCGCTCCGCCGGCAGAGCGGTCGCTTCGCCGGCGATGATGTCGAAGGCAAGCGTCAGCAAGGCGTCGCCAGCCAGGATGGCGGTTGCCTCGTCGAAGGCCTTGTGCACCGTCGGCTGGCCACGCCGTAGATCATCGTCGTCCATGGCCGGCAAATCGTCGTGGATCAGCGAATAGCAATGCACGCATTCAAGCGCTGCCGCAACGCGCAGTGCAGCCTCGCCGTCAGCGGAAAAAAGTGCCGCACTTTCCATCACCAGGAAAGGGCGCAAACGCTTGCCACCATTCAGCACGCCGTGGCGCATCGCCGCCATCAAGCGCTCAGGCCGGGCGATCTCGCCCGAAAGCGCGCGGTCGTCGAGCAACCGCCGCAGCAGCACCTCGACGGCGGCTGCCCGCCTGATGAGCGCCATTTCGAACGCCATTTCGTCGTCACTCGTCATGGTCGGGACCGGTAGCCGACACTCAGACGTTGCGCAAGAAGCCAAGCGCCATTATGCCGGGGGCAGGGAGAGCACGGGTTGGGCGGCTTGGCAGAACCGATCGTCGATCATGAAACCGAAAAGCTGGACATGGCGACGAGATCGCGAGGCGTGAACCGCCGCAGTCTCAAACGCTGGGTCCGGCGCGGTATCACCGTGGCCGCGGTGCTGGCGCTTATTCCAACGCTGCTGACGGTCCTGTACCTGCCGTCGTTCGTGCATCCGGTCTCGATGCTGATGTTTAAGGACCTGGCGACATTCTCGGGCTATGAGCGCCGCTGGGCGTCGATCGACGACGTGGCGCCGGTGCTGGCCAATTCCGTCATCATGTCGGAGGATGGGCAGTTCTGCTTCCATCGCGGTGTCGATCTCGGCGAATTGCGGGGCGTCGTCGACGACGCGCTGGCTGGCGAGGCAACGCGCGGCGCTTCGACCATTACCATGCAGACGGTGAAGAACCTCTTCCTCTGGTCGCGGCCGCTGGGTTCGGTGCGCAAAGTGTTCGAGCTGCCGCTGGCCGTCTATTTCGACGCAGTGATGTCGAAACGGCGCATCATGGAAATCTATCTCAACATCGCCGAATGGGGGCCGGGCATCTACGGTATCGAGGCCGCGGCACAGCATCATTTTGGCGTTTCGGCAAAACAGCTGTCGCGGCGGCAGGCCGCACTGCTCGCCGTCTCCTTGCCCAATCCGATTGCCCGCAACCCGGCCAAACCCGGACCGGGCCTGAGAAGGCTTGCCAATTTGATCGAGCGGCGCGCCGGCCGCTCCGGCGCCTATGTCGGTTGCCTCCGCTAGCCAACTCAAAAAAATTCGCTCCAGTGCTGGCCAAAACGGCACAGGGCGTGTATAGGCACCCGACTTTCTCAGATTCCGGCCCCGACATGGCCCTTTCACGAGGGCAGGCGGGGCTTTTTGACCATGTAGTGGAGCATATCCATGGCCGTTCCGAAACGAAAAACCTCTCCGTCCAAGCGCGGCATGCGCCGCTCGGCAGACGCACTCAAGGCCCCGACCTATGTCGAGGACAAGAATTCCGGCGAAATGCGCCGTCCGCACCACATCGACCTGAAGACCGGCATGTATCGCGGTCGCCAGGTGTTGACGCCCAAGGAAAGCTGAGACCAGCTTTTTCGAAGTTTTGAATTAAAAAAGGACCGGCCAGTGGCCGGTCCTTTTTTGCGTTTGGCGGCCGGGAGCGCGCATTGCGAAGCGTGGACGGCAATCGCCGAGATACTCCAGACGGGGAACCGGCTGACATGCTTGTTGCGTGCGGTCTTCGACCGTGTTCGGCGCTGCCACCGAAACATCTTGACGGCGTGCCTGTGGCGCATTCTACAAGGATTGCCCCCACATGGAGACGCCAGATGTTCGGTGCCATTCCGCTGCTGATCGTGCCTTTCGTGCTCTACAACCTCGGACTTCTGGGAATATTCGGCAGCGGTGACGATCCGTGGGCGACCGAGGTCTTCTCCTTCAGCATGATGTCGGGCGGAGTGTTCTCGATGACGCTGGGCGACCTGATGGTGCTGCTCGGGCTGATCTTCCTTTTCCTAGAAATGGCGAAGTCGGCGCGCACGACCAATGCCTCGATCATGGACCACCTTCTGTCGACGCTGGTCTTCGTGGCCTTCCTGGTCGAATTCCTGCTGGTGAAGGGCGCCGCCCATTCCGTCTTCTTCACGCTGATGGTCATCGCGCTGTTCGATGTGCTGGCCGGATTCGCGGTGTCGATGCGGTCAGCGAGCCGGGATATCAACTTGAATTAGGCCGCATTGACATTCGGGTAATGCCGGCCTGACCTGAATCTCAACGCCGCCTCGCTTCAATGTCGAAGGATGCTCAGCCCGGATCGGCGGTGAAACCGGCTGCCTCGATGCCGGCGATCGCCGCGGCCTCGTCATTGTCCGACGTGTCGCCGGAAATGCCGACGGCGCCGATGATGGCACCGGCCTTGTCGCGGATCAGCACGCCGCCCACCACCGGTAGCACGCGCCCGCCCGAGACGTCCGAGATGCCGGCGACGAGATGCGGGCGCTCCTTGGCGAAGGCCTCGACTTTGCGCGAGCCCATGCCGATGGCGAGCGCGCCATAGGCCTTGCCGGCCGACATTTGCGGGCGCAGAAACGAGGCGCCGTCCTGGCGTTGGAAGGCGACCAGATGTCCGCCGGCATCAAGTACCGAGACGCCGAGCGGCTTGAGCTTGAGATCGGCGCCCTTGGCAAAGGCGGCGTCGATGATTTGCCTGGCTTTTTCGAGCGGCAGTGCGGTCATGGCAGTCTCCAGTTTGAAACGCGTCATTGAACGTCAGCGGGCGAGATAACATCCCCGTTTCGGTTGAAATTGCTTCGTGCAAAAAAGGCGGAAGGGAAGCGGCTTTCACCGACACCATCCGGACAGGCGTAGCGTTTGGGGTTCCGGGCGTGGCTGCTATTTTTTCTTGGCGCGGGCCGGTTTCTTGACGGGCGCCGCCGGCGCATTGGCAAGATCTTCTGCCTCCTTGGCAAGGCGGAGCGCCCGCAGCTTATTGGTCTTGGCCTGGCGGGCGTCGCTCTCGGCGACGTATTCGGCCATCGCCTTCTGGCGCACGGTTACCGCCTCTTCCTGCTTCTTGAAACGCAGGTCGGCGCGCGCGCGGGCAGCATCCCGAGGGTTCTCAACCAAGAGCTTTATCCAATCCCGTGACTGTTAATTTTCCGCCTATTGTAGCAGAGCCGGCTCGAAAACGGGAAAATAAGTTGGTCAAGCGGCCGGGCTGACGGCGAGCGCCTTGCTGGCAACCACCGCCTCATAGGCGGCCTGCAAGGTCGCGCGGACAGAAGGACCAGAAGCTGTATCGAGCGGCATGCCGAGATGTTCGTGGCGCAACTCGTCCATGAACTTGTCCCACATCGGCTGTCCGCCCTTTTCCAGCAGTTCGGCACGGATCGAGAGTTCTTCACTGACCGGCAGCCAGACGCGGCCCCAGGCACCGAGATGGGCAAGGATCGGCACCAGCGTGATTGCCATCTCGGCCAGGCTGTAGATGGCCTTCTGCTTGTGCGAAGGGTCGTCGGCCTTGGTCAGCATACCCAATTCCATCAGGCGCTTCAGCCGGTCGGCGAGTATGTTGGAAGCGATGCCTTCCATCGACCCGTTGAGCAACTCGCGAAAATGGCGTCTGCCGCCAAAGATCATGTCGCGAAGGATGATCAGGCTCCAGCGGTCGCCGAACACTTCCAGCGACAGGTTGATCGGGCATCCGGATCGGCGATCAATGCTCATAGGATATTTTCTCCATAACCGGTTGCAATATCGTATCGGTTTAATTATCGTTCAACCGATTGCAAAACGCAATCAGTATTATGGAGTAGGAGATCGCGCCGTGACGTCCATCGAACGACCCGAGATCATATCCGAAGCCTTTGGCGATCCGGCGAACCCGCCGCTGTTGCTGATCACGGGCGCGATGGCCTCCATGCTGTGGTGGCCGGAGCAGCTGTGCCGGAAGCTGGCCTACTCCGGCCTGTTCGTGATCCGCTATGACAATCGCGATACCGGCCGTTCGACCAAATATCGACCGGGCGAGCCGCCCTACAGTTTCGACGACATGGCGGACGATGCGATGCAGGTTCTCGACGAGCGCGGCATCGACAAGGCGCATGTCGCCGGCATGTCGATGGGCGGCATGATCGCCCAGCTTGTGGCGCTCAAGCATCCGTCCCGCGTCGCATCGCTGACCGTGATCAGCAGCTCGCCGCTCGGGCTCGACACGTCGCATCTGCCGCAAACCAGTGATGCCTATTCCGAGCATTCAGCCGAGCGAGCCAAGGTCGATTGGTCGGACCGTGACCAGGTCGTCGATTTCATCGTCAGGGGTGCGCGGGCGATCGCCAGCACCGCTCACCCATTCGACGAGATTCGGACGAGAGCGTTCGTCGAGCAGGATTACGACCGTTCCGGCGGCTATCTGAGCGCGACCAACCATTTCATGCTCGGGGGTGGCGATGCATGGAAGGGTCGGCTGCACGAGATGATGGCGCCGTTGCTGGTGATTCATGGCACGGCGGATCCGATCTTCCCGGTGCAGCATGGCGAGGCGCTGGCCAAGGCTGTGCCCGGCGCGAAAATCATTCGCATCGAAGGCGGCGGCCATGAGCTGCATCCGGACGACTGGACGGAGATATCCGCAGCCATCGTCGCTCACATCCAGGCCAATTAATCGGCGAGTCTTGACGGATGAGTAAATGCTTCATTGTTTACCCTTGGCAAACAGAACAGCGCCAGCCATCGACAAACCACGAGACAGGCGAGCAACAGATGTCCCTCACGCTTCATTTCCATCCGCTGGCCTCCTTCTGCTGGAAACCGTTGATCGCGCTCTATGAGAACGCCACGCCGTTCTCGCCGGTCATTGTTGATCTCGGCGATGCCGAGTCGCGCGCGGCCTTCCTGAGGATTTCGCCGACCGGCAAGATGCCGGCGCTGCGCGACGATGCGCGCGACCGCACGGTGCTGGAATCGACCATCGTCGTCGAATATCTGGCCGCACACTATCCGGGGCCGGTCGACCTCTTTCCAGCCGACGTCGACCTGGCGCTGGCAGTCCGCCAGGCCGACCGCTTTTATGATTTTTATGTGCAGGAGCCTATGCAGAAGATCGTCGGCGACCGGTTGCGGCCGCAGGACAAGACCGATCCGTTCGGCGTCGAGCAGGCTCGCGCTCAGCTGCGCAACTCCTACGCCATCATCGAAGAGGACATGCGCTCGAAGAGCTGGGCGATGGGCGACGCCTTCACCATGGCCGATTGCGCGGCCTCCCCCGCGCTGTTCTATGCCAACAAGGTCGAGCCGTTCGGCGACAACTACCCGGCCGTGAAGCGCTATCACGACCGGCTGCTGCAGCGGCCATCGTTCGCCCGGGTGATCGAGGAGGCCCAGCCCTACTTCAAGTTCTTCCCCTACAACAACGGCTGATCGCGATGTGCACGATCCCGCCCAGCTCGGCTGGATGGTCCAGGCACTCGCCGACCCGGCGCGGCGGAAGATGGTCGATCGGCTGTCGCGCGGGCCTGCTTCGGTCAGCCACCTGCCGCGAGCTGGTCAGTTTTCCCAGAACTGATCGAGCCAGATGTTGAGTTTGAGGAAGCCGGTATTGCTCACGGCATAGACGCGTCTTGTCCCTTCCGGCTTGGCATTGACCAGGCCGGCATCGAGCAGCACTTTCAGATGTTGCGACACGGCTGGACGTGAGACCGGCAAGCCGGCAGCCAGTTCGGTGACGGTTTTGGGGCCGCGGCGAAGTTCTTCCAGAAGATGGCGCCGGTTGGGATCGGCAATCGCCATGAAGGCGTCGGAAAACATCATGCCTTATTTGTGGGGCAAAGCCTTTCGAATCTCAACCGTCTGCTTCTGCTTTTCTTCTGGGATCAAGCCGCAATGCTTCCGGCGTCACCGAACGATCGGCCGGCTGCGTCTTGAAGGCGTCACGATCGCCGATCGGCACCGGGGCGCGGCGGCTGATGCGCAGCAGCGTATAGCCAGCCAGGCAGAGATGCGCGAAGGCGGTCGCCAGGAACAGCCCTTCCGGGCGCATCCAGCCCATCAGGGCCGCTGCCAGCAAGGGTCCGATCATCGTGCCGAAGCCGTAGAGCAGCAACAGGCCGCCCGACACCTTGACGAAATCCTCCGAGCGCGCGTGATCGTTGGCATGCGCCACGGCGATCGAATAGAGCGTATAGGCGAAGGCACCGTAGGCTGCGGTGAAGACGATGACGAAGACGCCGGAGCGTGGCTCGAACAGGAAGATCATGAGCGCGAACAAAGCCGCGCCGAAAGCCGCCCCCGCCAGCACGAAACGCCTGTCGGTCTTGTCGGACAGGCGTCCGGCCGGAAGCTGCATGGCGGCACCGGCGACGACCACGAGGCTCATCATCAGGGCGATCTCGGCGGTGGAGATGCTGATGCGGGCGCCATAGACCGCGCCCAGCGTGCCCCAGGCGCCGTTGGCGATGCCGATCAACACGCATGCGACCGCCGAAACCGGCGAGTTGACATAAAGGCCTTTGACGTCGAGCGAGACATCCTGCAGCGGCTTGGGGTGGGAGGCGCTCGAAACCGCGGTCGGAATGAGCGACAGGCAAAACAGGATGCCGGTGATCATGAACAGCGACGCCGATTTCACGTCGCCGCCGGCGACGATCATCTGCCCGCCCATGATCGAGGCATAGGTGACCATCATGTAGAGGCCGAAGACGGTGCCGCGGTTCTCGTTGCTGGCCTTCTCGTTCAGCCAGCTTTCGATGACCATGAAGGCGCCGGCCATGGTGAAGCCGGTGAAGGCGCGCAGCAGGATCCAGACATATTCGTCGATGATCAGGCCGGTGAGCAGCGCCACGATGGCGCCCGACGCGGCAAAGGCGCCGAAGGCGCGCACGTGGCCTGCGCGGCGCACGATGCGCGGCGCAAAGAAGCAGCCGGTGACGAAGCCGCCGGCCCAGGCCGTGCCCATCAGGCCGAGCGACGCTGTCGAGAAGCCTTCCAACTGACCGCGCAGGGGTAGCAGCAGCCCATGCAATCCGGACGCCGCCAGCAGGAAGGCGGTGCCGCGAAGCAGAGAGAGGATCGGGCGGTAGGTTGCGAACATTGTTTGATCCGGCTCGTGTTTGACAGGGCGCTGGGTCTGCGAGACAGCCGCATTCGGGCTTTTCGGCGGCGGACCTTCGCCGGCGCTTCTATCCGCGGCGGAACAGCGCCTCGGCGGCCGATTTGGTGGTGTCCTTGGCCTTGAGCTCGGCCTCCAGCCTGGCGATCTCGTCTCGCAGGATGCCGATGCGTTCCGACAATTCACCGACGGAAAGCAGTGACAGGTCCTGCCCGATCTCGTGCGGGCGCGCCTTCTTGGGTTCGTCGTCGAAGATCGCCATCGTCGCTCCTCCCTGATTTGGCCATTTGCCTGATTTGGCAATCAGCATACATAGGGCAGGGGCGTCGATGCAAACAGCCGATCGGATAACGGCGAGGAAAGACGGGAAATCTCATGGCGAGCGGACAGAAAATTCCCGCAAGAATGACGGCCATTGCGATCTCGGAGCCGGGTGGCCCAAGGGTGCTGAAGCCGGAAACGCGCGACGTGCCGCAGCCCGGTCCCGGCGAGATACTGATCAAGGTGCATGCCGCCGGCGTCAACCGGCCCGATATCCAGCAGCGCAAGGGCGCCTATCCGCCGCCGCCCGGCGCGTCGGACCTGCCGGGCCTCGAGGCGTCGGGCGAAGTGGCGGCCGTTGGCGACGACACATCGCGCTGGCGCATTGGTGACCGCGTCTGCGCGCTCACACCTGGTGGCGCCTATGCCGAATATGTCAAGGTTCATGCCGGCAGCGTGCTGCCGCTGCCGGCCGGCTTCACCCACACCGAAGCGGCGGCAGTGCCAGAAAATTATTTTACCGTCTGGCACAATGTGTTCGAGCGTGGCGGTCTGAAGCGCGGCGAGACGCTGCTCGTCCATGGCGGCTCCTCCGGCATAGGCACCACGGCAATCCAGCTTGCCTCGGCCTTCGGCGCCAATGTCATCACCACCGCCGGCAGCAAGGAGAAATGCGATGCCTGCATGAAGCTCGGCGCCGATCGCGCGATCAACTATCGCGAGGAGGACTTCGTCGCCGCGGTGAAAGAGGCGACGGACGGCAAGGGCGCCAATGTCATCCTCGACATGGTCGGCGGCGACTATGTGGCGCGCAACTACGAAGCCGCGGCGGTCGAAGGCCGTATCGTCCAGATTGCCGTGCAGGCCGGCGCGGTGGCGAGCGCCGATTTCTCGAAGATCATGGTCAAACGGCTCGTCCACACCGGCTCGACGCTGAGGCCTCGCACCGTCGAGTTCAAGGCGGCGATCGCGGCGGCACTGGAAGCGCAGGTGTGGCCACTGCTCGGTACGCGCAAGATCGCTCCCGTGATGGACATGATCTTCCCGCTCAGCGAAGCCTGGCGGGCTCATGAGCGCATGGAGGACGGCGAGAATATCGGCAAGATCGTGCTCGACGTCGGCTAGGCCGGGATCACTTGAATCCGGATTTGTCCTGGGCGTGCGCCTCACTGCCTACAAGATGAACAGTTGTTTAATGCTGCAATGCACCATTTGCATCATTGCTATGCAAAATCGGCCATTCAAGTCCTCATCGATGATGCCTATTTGAGCATCATCAAAACGAACACTGATTTGGAGGACTACCATGAACCCGATCCGCGCTTACCGTAACTGGCGTATGTACACCGAGACCGTCCGCGAACTGAATCGCCTCAACGCACGTCAGCTCAGCGACCTCGGCATCAACCGAGGCGACATCGAAAAGATCGCCCGCAGGGCCATCTAACGTCGAGCGTGACCTGCGAAGGTCACGCCTGGCAAGCCAGAGCCGCATCAGACGGGTTTTCCGTCGCGGTTCCGAGCCCGCTGGACGCAGTCCGGCGGGTTTTGTCGTTTTGGGCGCAGTTTCGCTCGCGGCAATGGCGGGAGCGCCATCCAGTCATTGCTTCCAAAAACATTGCGAAACAACAATGGAACGGTTATACAGGCCGCGAATTTCCCATTTTGGTGGCTCTAAACCACCGCCCGCGCGGGAACGCGGGCGAACGAGAAGGATTTTTAAATGGCCAATACGCTGCTGATGCCCAAGGCGACCGCCGTCTGGCTGGTCGATAACACCGCGCTTTCCTTCGAGCAGATCGCGCAGTTCTGCGGGCTGCATCCGCTCGAGGTCAAGGCGATCGCCGACGGCGAATCGGCGCAAGGCATCAAGGGCATGGATCCGATCATGACCGGCCAGCTGACCCGCGACGAGATCGCACGCGCCGAGAAAGACCCGAACCAGCGCCTCAAGCTTTCGGATCCCAAGGTGCGGGTGCCCGAATCCAAGCGCAAGGGTCCGCGCTACACGCCGCTTTCGAAGCGCCAGGACCGGCCAAATGCCATTCTCTGGCTGGTGCGCAACCATCCCGAGCTCAAGGACGCGCAAATCTCGCGCCTCGTCGGCACCACCAAGTCGACGATCGAGCAGATCCGCGAGCGCAAGCACTGGAACTCGGCCAATCTGCAGCCGATGGACCCGGTGACGCTGGGCCTCGCCTCGCAGATCGACCTCGACATGGAAGTCAATCGCGCCTCGCGCGGTCGCGAGCAGGCGCAGCCGGCCGGTGACACGCTGCTGCCGGCGGCCTTGACCGAGCGGCTGGTGCCGGCTCCCGAGAAGCCGAAGGACGAGGATGCCGAACTCGATGCCAACGCCGTGTTCGCCAAGCTCTCGGCCTTGAAGTCGAAGAAAACCGACAACGACGACGAGGAGTGAGATTTCGACACTCTCGGCAAAAAAGCCCGCTTTCAAGCGGGCTTTTTTGTTGCGTGCGCCGGGCCTCAGCTCCGCGCGGAGCGGTCCGGCGCCATGCCATAATCCTCGCTGCGCTCGACCGCCCGGTAGAAGTCGGCAAGCTGCTTGCCGCGCTCCGGCTTGAAGATGCGGCCGGCGATGATCACCGATGCGATACGATCGATGCGGAATGCGCGGAAGTCGTCGCGCATCTCGCACCAGGCGACCAGCGTCCACACCTTGCCCCAGAACCACAGGCCGAGCGGACGGATATCGCGGGCCGTGCCGCGGCCTGCCTCGTCCGAATAGTCGATGGTCAGCACCTGGCGCTTTTCGACCGCACGCTCGATCAGGTCGATCGCCTCACGCGCGGCGTCGCTGACCACCTACATCGGCGTGTGGCTGTGTGGTCGGTGTTGTTTTAACAACTTCGAGCCACGGCTGGAGGGGCGAGTGGCGGTGGGCCTGCGTGTGTGTGATTGAAAGAGTGGGG